>NZ_AUTL01000289.1:0-15220 GCF_000498015.1 Pseudoalteromonas sp. TAE79 | reverse complement strand
CTAAGTATAGGGCGTTGCGCTATTTTGCACGCTGACCCACCAATACTGCCGAAACAGGTTACGGTTAGTTGTGTACCTCTAACTTCTTATGGCTTCCTTCAGACCCCACCGTTGGCCAGTGACGCCCTTGCCATTCAGATTATCTTCCCCTTAGTCAGGGTAATAAGGCATCTTTCAGCCTATCGGGTTTGCCAGCTTCGCTGGGCAAACAAAAAAGCCGCATTAAAAATTAAGCGGCTTTAGATTTAAATATATTATTGGTTATTCGACAGACCAGTCCATTGTATTTTCAGCTTTTATAGGCACAACTTCAGAGTCGCCCAATGTATAACTTGCAGGTACTTTCCACGGCTTTTTTTGTAATGTAATTGTATCTGTATTACGCGGCAATTCGTAAAAATCAGGGCCAAAGTGGCTTGCAAACCCTTCAAGCATGTCCAAAGCTCCTGCATCCTCAAATGCTTCAGCATATAATTCAATAGCGGCATGAGCCGTGTATGCACCAGCACACCCACAAGCAGCTTCTTTTTTATCTTTATAATGTGGTGCAGAGTCAGTTCCTAAAAAGAATTTTTTATTTCCACTTATTGCTGCAGCCATTAATGCTTGCTGGTGAATGTTACGCTTGAGAATTGGTAAACAGTAATAATGTGGGCGAATTCCACCCGCTAACATATGATTGCGGTTATAAAGCAAATGATGCGCTGTAATTGTTGCCGCTACATTGCTAGGTGCATTAACAACAAACTCTACTGCATCTTTAGTCGTAATATGCTCGAGTACAATTTTAAGCTCAGGAAAGTCATTTACTACATCTCCTAAAATTGTATCCAGAAATACTTTTTCACGGTCAAAAATATCAATCGACGAATCTGTCACTTCCCCATGCACTAACAGCAACATGCCTACTTCTTGCATTGCTTTTAAAACTGGATAAATATTTTTTACTGATGTAACACCCGAGTCAGAATTAGTGGTAGCGCCAGCAGGGTAAAGCTTAGCTGCTACTATTTTACCTGTCGCTTTAGCTTTTATTATTTCATCTGGTGTAGTTTTATCCGTGAGATACAAAACCATTAATGGCTCAAAGTTGCCTTGTGGATTTGCAGACATAATGCGTTCTCTGTACGACAATGCCGTATCTGTGCACGTTGCTGGCGGAACAAGGTTTGGCATAACAATAGCGCGGCCCATGTATCTGCTAATATCGCGTACAGTGTCTTTTAACTGGTCACCATCACGTAAATGTACATGCCAGTCATCAGGGCGAGTGATAGTAAGGGTTGTTACAGAGTTTGTATTATTACTTGTCATTACTTTGTTCCACGGCTGAATTTATCCGATCATAGGCATATGATGTTTTCGAGTAAAGATTTTATTAAAAATAAAGTTTTTATATGGATAAAATTACTGAGGTACTATTTAAAGCACAATGAGCAAATTCAATGTTATTAGCTTATTGTAATGATTTATGATTAATTAAAACTCGCTATATTAAAACTTTACAGTGTATGAAACCACTCATCGCTTTAATTTGTACAAAAACCCAAAATTAGGTTAACTTAACTGCGAATTTAAAAATAAAAAGAACAATATAAATTGCCTATGTCTTATAAAACTGATGCTACTAGAGCGCTTGAGATAAAAACTGATCAACTAAGTATCATTAATCAATTTTCATCTAGCCTATTGCAACTAGACACACTAGACGAGCTATTTGAGTATGTTACAACGCACGTTGTTAACCGTTTAGGATTTGTTGATTGCGTTATTTACCTTGCCGATAACAATGCTTATACATTAAATCAAGTTGCATCGATGGGTATTGCTCACGCCCGTGATAAATATCAAGCCGAACGTAAAGTAATACGTTTTAGTGAAGGAATTACTGGGGCTGTAGCCACAACTGGTAAAGCCGTAGTTATCGATGATGTAACAAAAGATAGCCGTTATATCGCAGATGAGCGCCCTGCCCAATCAGAACTATGCGTCCCTCTTATATATAAAGAACAAGTTTTAGGTGTTATTGATTGTGAGCACCCTATTAAAGGCTACTTTACAAACGCACACCTTGAAATTCTTACAACAGTTGCCCACTTACTCAGTGCTAAAATTAACCAGGTAAATACGGTAAATAACTTACAAAAAACAGTTGAGCAACTTAACAACGCACAAAAATTAGAAAATAGCTTATTACAAATAGCCAACCTAACCTACAAAGCTAACGACTTAGATACCTTCTTTGAAGCCTTGCATTCAATTATCAATAACTTACTTCGTGCTGATAACTTTTTTATCGCTTTATATGACAAAAAAGTAGATATACTTGACCTTGTTTATATAGTCGAAGAAGGCATAAACACCAAAACACATCAAAAAATATCTAAAGAACAGCTAAAAGACACTGCTTCATATTACCTACTGCAAACAGAGCAAACCTTATTACTCAATAAAGATGCCTTTCAAAGTCATATAGATAACGGTGATTTTAAAATGGTAGGCAGACAATCAGAGTCTTGGTTGGGTGTTCCATTTAAAACAAGTGATCGTATAAGCGGTGTTATTGTTGTACAAAGCTACGATAAAACACTGCAATACAACGAACACGACAGCGCTCTTCTAACTTACGTAAGTCGCCAAATAAGTATGGCAATTGATAGACAACTAGCCCGACAAGAGCTCGAGCATAAAGCATTGCATGACGAGCTTACCGGCCTTGCTAACCGCTCATTACTCATTGAGAGAATAAAGCATGCTATTTTACGTTTAACGCGTGCTAAAAAGAGTACTAGCCATGCCCTGTTGTATCTAGACTTTGACCGTTTTAAAAGTATTAATGATTCGCTCGGGCATGAAGTTGGGGACCACTTCCTTATAAAAATATGCGACTTGATTAAAGGTACAGTACGAAGCACGGATACATTTGCACGTTTAGGCGGCGATGAATTTGCAATTTTTATGGAAAACATCACGCATAAAAACCAAGTTAATGAAGCTTTAAACCGCATTAAAAACGCATTATCAAAACCTTTAAATATAGATAACCACTTACTCCAAGCATCAACGAGTATTGGGGTTGCCTATACAGATAACGTAAACGACAAAGCTTATATATTACTGCAACAAGCTGATGCTGCTATGTATGAAGCAAAATCCACCGGACGTGGTCAGGTAAAGTTTTTTAATAACACGATGCGTAAAAAACTTAAAACCCATGCCGATATAGAAAACGACTTACAACACGGTATTGAACACAACGAGTTTGAACTCTATTTTCAGCCAATTTTTACAATTAATACCAGTGAAGTTATCGGCTTTGAAGCACTTGTTCGTTGGCACCACCCTACAAAAGGGTTTGTACCCCCTAATGACTTTATACCGATAGCTGAAACTACAGGGCAAATTATAAATCTTGATTTACATTTACTTGATTTGGCGGCCCAGCATATTTCAAATTGGCACCAACAAGGCCATCGCTTTTTAAAAGTCACCGTTAACGTATCGTCACGACACTTTGCAAGCCTCGATTTTGTAGCGCAAATACATTCCATTTATAATAAGTACCAATTACCTCTAGGTTCTTTATGCTTAGAAATTACCGAATCTGGCTTAATAGAAAATCTAGAACTCGCCACTCAAATAATTGAAGGTCTCTCACCTTTAAAAGTAAAATTATGTCTTGATGATTTTGGAACAGGTTATTCAGCACTAGGCTACTTGCACCAACTGCCTATTCATATTTTAAAAATAGATAAAAGCTTTATTGACCATCTACAGGATTCTACTAACCCACTTGTTGAAGCCATTTTATCACTTGCGCAATCATTAAAACTTGAAGTTGTAGCTGAAGGAATAGAAACAGTTGAGCAATTAACTATTTTGCAATCCACCGCGTGCGACTATGGCCAAGGCTTTTTAAAATCAAAACCTGTTACTGCCAAAAAAGCCATATTACTAATTAATAAACCCTTATAAAAAGAGCCAGCGAGTAGGTCGCTGGCTTAGGTATTACGCATATACTCTCCCATTGAGCTAAACTTAAGCTATAAGGCAAAACGACTCTATTTTTTAAAGCACAATCTAAAGTAAGCATTCAGCAAACCTCACCTCATACCGTTATCAGCATGGTTAAAACTCACGCTGAGCTAAAACGCACAGCAATCGTTATATTTAAAATACAACATGAAGCAAACTCATCTAAAACTCATCAAACCAGTTTTAAAATGACTTTTATCATTACCAACTCTAATATTTTCGAGATTCATAGCGATAAATTGCAATAAAACGCATTATTTTAGCCATCTAGACGTTGAAACGTTTTTTATATAGGCGTAGTATGTAATTAATCTGAGCTGAACTCACTTTTCCCATGAGAATTTTTAAAGATGATTGGTATTAAACATTTAAAAACCATAGCAACCCTAAAAGAAACAGGATCTTTGGTTAATACAGCACGAGAGTTATTTTTGACACAATCTGCTTTATCTCATCAAATCAAAGATTTAGAGAATAAATTGGATTGCCAATTATTTGAGCGTAAAACTCAACCAGTCCGCTTTACCCCTCAAGGAATGCTATTACTTGAATTAGCTCACGAAATATTGCCAAAAATGGAAGCGACTAAATGTCGTTTAAAAGAAAGCTTAAACCAGCCTATTTCTCAACTGCGTTTAAGTGTGGAATGCCATGCATGTTTTCATTGGTTATTACCTACTATTAAAGAATTTAATAACTTTTGGCCTGATATAAAAATTGATTATGAACGTGGCTTTAGTTACGACGCTATTCCTGACTTACTAAGCGATGAGCTCGATTTAGTTTTAACGTCTGACATACGCGAACCCGACATATTAGAATACGCGCACTTATTTGATTTTAAATTGAAGCTTATTGTGGCGCCGGATCATGAACTTGCTAAAAAAGCGTATGTAACAGCGCTTGATTTAAAAAACGAAACTATTATTTCATACCCTATTCCGCGTGAACGCCAAGATATATTTAAGCATTTCATTCAGAATGCTCGTTTTGACGGTACATTAAAAACGGTTGACCAAGGACTACTTATTTTTCAACTAGTAAGTGCTGGAATGGGCGTTGCCGCTTTACCTGATTGGCTAGTTACACCTTATGAAAGCCAAGGCTTAATTAAATCAATTCCTTTGGGCGCTCTTGGTCTTACTCGCCCTATGTATTTAGCGATGAAAAAAGACATGAAAGATAACCCTGTTTATCGTCACTTTTTAAATACCTGTAAGCTAAATAACGGTCGATAATCATCAATATAATAAGTAATATCGCTGTAATTAACTCTACAGCGTTTAACTCTTATGTTTGTTATTAAAAAAATGATTGGTGGTTTACTTATGCCACTGCCTCTATTTGGTTTATTTGCATGCCTGATGCTCCTACTGGCACTTAAAGGCCGCAAATCAGCTCTCTTCTTGTCTACTTTAAGCTTAATTGTATTACTTGCATTGAGCACACCCTTTATCGCCAATTTAATTATCCAAAATAATGAACCTGCGTCGCTTGCGTTTAATACTCTAAAGCATCCAAAAATAGACAAAATAGTTGTACTAGGTTGCGATATAAACCCAAATCCTGCACTCAGTGCTAATAATCAATTAGGTAATTGTGCGCTAACGCGCTTGGTAGAAGGTGTAAAACTGGCAAAGCACTACCCTAACGCAGAGCTTATAGTTTCAGGCGGGGGTTATAAAAATACCACTAATAGCGGGCTTATGTATCAAACGGCAATTAGTTTAGGCGTTAATAAGAGCCGTATTTTCCAAAATCCAAAAGCAATGGACACAGGTGAAGAAGCTAAATTACTGGCATCAAAATTAGTCGACTTTAAAGTTGCACTAGTAACATCTGTACTGCACATGCCCCGTGCCAAAGACTTATTTAATGCTCAAGGTATTGAAGTCATAACCGCAGCCACTGATTATCATAATTTTGCTGCACTTCCATGGAGCAAGCAGTTTATTCCCAATGCTCATGCCTTACTTGTGGTTACGCAATACAGTCACGAAGTAGTAGGAAATATATGGATAAGTTTGCGCCGCTGGATAGATCCAGAGGCGCTGTAACTTATATAGCCTAATTAAACTGGGTTATCTATGTCTATAAATGTCACATCAAAACCATGCTCTTGAGCAAGTAACTCACCTAGTGCTTTTACACCATAGCGCTCTGTTGCATGATGCCCGGCTGCAAAAAAATCAATGTTTTGCTCACGAGAACTATGAATTGTCTGCTCCGATGCTTCACCCGTTAAATAAGCATCAATGCCTTGCTCTGCTGCTAAGTCAATATATCCTTGCCCACCACCAGTACACAGTGCAATGGTTTCTATTTTAGCTGAGCGTACTAAGCTTGTGAGCGGGGTTCGATTAAGCACTTTTGCAATTTTATCTGCAAAATCTTCACCACTTAATGGTATTTTTAAATGCCCTTTCATTGCTACGCTATTTGAAGTTGGCTCTAGCCCTGTTTCAATTTCAATATCTAATAACTTTGCAAGTTGTGCGTTATTGCCAACTGCTGGATGAATATCGAGTGGTAAGTGATAGCCAAATAAATTAATATCGTGTGCTAATAACGCACCTATGCGACGCTTTTTCATACCCGTTATTGGTTGAGATTCCCCTTTCCAAAAAAAACCATGATGAACCAAAATAGCATCTGCTTGTTGCTCAATGGCAGCTTCTATTAAAGCTTGACTTGCGGTTACACCCGTCACAATTTTTTTAATTTCGTTTTTACCTTCGACCTGTAAGCCATTTGGGCAAAAATCTTTTATTAAATGAGGTTTCAAAATGTCATTTAGGAGTTGGTTAAATTCTCTACGTTGCATACAACTTACCTTACTTAGCACTGAATTTTGTGCAAATTTTGGCGTTTATAGGCCTAAAATGGAAGGAAAATCGCAAAAAATTGAAAAACTGTTTTAAAATAGGTATAAATACCTCTTCTTTATCTGTGTTCACAACGTATAGGGTCTCTGATGAGCAAACTAGACAAAACAGAAGTGTTATCTGCCTTTGAAGCAGCGTACGAAACTGCCAATGGTAAAAAACCTGAAATCACAACCAAACCTGGTTGGTACAGCATTGATGGCGGTAAAAATTTACGCCTAGCTGACGTAGCAGAGCTTACTAAAAAATTAAACTCTGGTAAAACAACTAAAACGAAAAAACCAAAAGCAGCTGCTCCTGTTAAAGCACAGAAAAAAGCGCCATTCACTGTTGTTACCGAAAATGAAGAAGGTTACACAGCGGAAGAACTTTGGATTGTAATTTTAGCTCGTAAAGATCATGACTGTCGCTTACCGCGCGGTGTTGTTTAATCAACATTTATGATTTTTAAAAGAAACCGCGTTAAGCGGTTTTTTTATATCCATTATTTGCCAAAAATATAAAGCTTTATAAATTGGGTAAGGCTAAAAAAAGCGGTTATGTAGCCGCTTTAAAAAGTTTAAAATAAATTACAGTTCTTCAAAATAAAGTGGTTCGCGTTCTTTTTTACCCACTTCATTCATTGTCTCTGCATTGAATAGTCGACCATTGATCATGGTGTAATCTACTTTATCCGAATCTCGAATATTTTTAAGCGGATCGCCATCTATAACCATTAAATCAGCCAGCTTGCCCACTTCAAGCGAGCCTACGTTTTTATCAAGTCCTAAATACTTAGCCGGATCGAGTGTTGATGCACGTATTGCCTCAAGCGGTGTCATTCCGCCCTGTGCAAACATCCACATCTCCCAGTGTGCACCTAAGCCTTCACGCTGACCGTGAGCACCTAAGTTAACTAATACACCTAGGTCTTGCAGCTCAGCAGCAACGCGTGCGTTATTAAAGTGATTATAGTGATGATCGGGCGCTTTAATGCGGCGCATAGAGCGTGGTAATAATTGATTTTTAGGCACAAATTTACTTAAACGTGGATGATTCCACACATCAGTTTTATCATACCAGTAATTTTCACCCCAAATGCCACCATAAGCCACTACAAGTGTTGGTGTGTAACCTACATCACTTTGCGACCATAACTGCTTTATATCGTCATATATGTGCTCTACAGGGATTGAATGCTCAATACCTGTGTGTCCATCCACAATCATACTTAAGTTATGTTGTAATAATGAGCCGCCTTCAGGGACAACCATCATTTCAAGCATCCGGCCTGCTTCAATAACTTGTTGGCGCTGCTCACGGCGTGGCTGGTTATAAGATTTAACACTAAACGCCCCTACTTTTTTAAGGCGCTCTAAATGAAATTTAGCATCGTCTAACGAGTCAATATGCGACGTATAACCTGGCATATTTGCGCCATATAAAATAGTACCCGTTGAGAAAATACGCGGGCCAACAATCATGCCTGCCTTTTGCATTTCGCTTGCGGTAAATATTTCTGAGGTATCATTTGATGGATCGTGAATTGTAGTTACACCCAGCGCTAAACCTGCAAAGTTTTTCCAGTTTTGCTCAGGTATAATTTCACCGCTTGCTTGCGAGCCATGTGCATGAGCATCAACAATACCAGGCATAATAGTTTTACCTGTTACATCAATAACCTCAGCACCTTTAGGGATGCTTATATCGCTTGCTGTACCAATTGCTTTAATATGCTTGCCATCAGTGATGATTACACCATTTTCAATAACCTTTTCGCCGTCCATAGTTATAATTTTTGCACCAGTGAGCGCAATCATGCCTTTAGGCTCTGCCATTTTTTTACTGAAACCGATATTATCGCCACTTTTCACTTTAAAGTCGGCATCTTCGGCTTTGTTAATAGCAAACATCCCCTCAAGGCTTGCATGATAAAGCTCAGGCCCTAATGTCCAATAAAGTTTGTTGCTCTTAGCACTCCAACTAATGTTTTCACCAGCACGCACCGATAACTGCTCTATTGGGAATTGACTGTCTTTAGGCCCAATATTAATTATTTTACCACTCTGTACAAACGGCGTTACAAATACTTTAAATCGCTCAGCAAAAGCGAGGTATTGCCCATCTGGTGATACTCTAAATTCTGTCGCATGCTCTGATTCGTACAGTTTACGAAATTTTTTACTTTCAAGCTCTACTACGCTAAGCGTTGGTTTTGGCCAAGGACTCATTATAAAAACGCGATCGTTTGCATCTCCAAATTGTGGTTGATAACCACTTTTTGAAATAAGCTCACTTTTACCGCCTTTTGCGCTTACGCTATATATACCAGGGTTAAGTGACCACTTAGGGTTTAAAATACTGCCGCCAGTAGCTTTTCGATAAACAACCGTTTTACCATCTGGGCTAAACGTTGGCTCTACGTACTTGCCTGGCTGCATTGTAACTGTATCACCACAACCACTGCGTGCAGACACAACTCTTACAGACCCTTGTTTGTTATCATCCCATGTGGTGTAAACTATTTTTTTACCATCGCGAGAGTACTGTGGAAATAATTCGTAATGATCAGTTTGCTTTGTTAAACGCTTAATTTTACCCGACTCTAAATCACGTTTATAAATATGTCCAAGCGCTTCAAAAATTGCAGTTTCGCCATCTGGGCTTACTTGCACATTACGCAGCATTTTTACATCAAACTCATCAGTATCTAAGTTTTGTGTAAAGCGCACCGCTTTTTGAATTTTTTTACTTGTTTGCACTTTAAAAGGAATGGTTTTTACAGATTTGTCTGCAACATCTAGCTTGTGAATTGTGCCACCAGCCCAAAACACCAGTTCTTCGTTATCTGGTGTCCATGCAATGGTTGGGTATACACCATGAATAGCCCAGGTTTCTTGCATATCTCGCTCAAGCTTATCGTAAAGCTTAGTGTGCTCACCGCTGGTTAAGTCATATAAATAAAGACTAGTTTGAAAATCATCACGCTTTATATACGCCAGTTTTTTTCCATCAGGTGACGGTGTAGGCCTAATAGCACCGCCCATCGTATCGATTATGGTTTCAATTTCACCCGTTTCACGGTCGTAGCGCTTAATTTTATAAATACCCGCTACAGAATCTTTTGAATAATGAAATGTTTTACCGGGTGTTGCATCATGCGAAAAGTATACATAACGACCATCCGGTGAAAACATTGGCTCACCTAAATCTTTTTGATCGTTCTCGCGTTTTGTAAGCTGTACGCCCTTGCCACCCGCTTTATGATACAACCACACTTCACCGGCACCTAGTGAACGGCTAGCTGTAAAGTGTTTACGCGCAACTAAGTAGTCGCCATCAGGACTCCATGCAGGACTATTTAATAACCTAAAGGTTTCATCGGTAACAGCGTGTTGATTTTCGCCATTTAAGTCCATTATCCAAATGTTATCGCCGCCACCTTGATCGGAGGTAAACGCAATACTTTTGCCGTTAGGACTAAAGCGTGGTTGCATTTGCCATGCAATATCAGAGGTGAGCTTTGTAGCTGTACCACCACTCATTGGCATAGTGTAAATATCGCCAAGTAAGTCAAACACCACGGTTTTACCATCAGGGCTAATATCTATATTCATCCATGTGCCTTGCTCAACGCTAATTGCAGCGTCAACAAATTGCCCTTTTGGTGAATCTACTTGCCATTTTTGCTCGTCTTTTTCAGCGGCATTTACCTGCCCTATCGCTAATGATACCGACAATGCTAATACTGTATGAAGCATTTTTTTCATGCGTTTCTCGCTTGTTATTGTTGCAGTAAAAACTATTTCACATGATTGCAACAAAAACAAACGCAACTTGCCAGCGTTATATGATAAAGCGCGGTTTATGTAGGTTTAATGCCAAACAATAGGGTCAAATTGATAGTAATTAACTAGCATACTGTAAATTTCAGGGTCGTATCGGCGAAGCTCTGCGGGTTTTTCGAGAAAGGTTTCGGTAAGTACAGCAAAAAATTCAGCTTCATTAGTTGCGCCATAGCTGTGAATAACATACGGCATGCTGTAAGCAACATGACTTTTTAACTGGGTGAAAGCACGGCTAAATACTCGGCCCCACTCTTTGTAATCTGCTGAGCTTTTTAAAATGGGTGTGCCCGTTGTTTTACCTGTTTCTTGATCGAGTTGATGCGCAAACTCATGAAAAACTAAATTATGTCCATCACTTGGCAAGCGGTTACCTTCAAGCACGTCATGCCAACTGAGTACTAGTGTGCCGCCAGGCCAAGACTCACCTAATCTTACCGTATTATGGTAACTCACAAGTCCTGCACTATCGCGAGTTGATTGCGGAGCATAATAAGCACTTGGGTATAATAAAATTTCTTTTACATTTTTATATAACGGCCACGGTTTATTAAGTACTAATACACACGCATCGGCGGCAACAATTAACTTCATTGCAGACGTTAACTTTAAGCCATCACAACCGACAAATCGTTTTTCATTTAAAAACCACGTTATGTGTCGCTCTAACTTTTCTCTGTCGGCATCGGTCATTTTTTTATAGATGGGCATGCAACGCAGTAAAATATCTTTTTGCTGCGAATTTAAAGCAAAGTCTTTATATTTACTGCGCCATAATCGGTTTTGAATTGATGGCCAACGCCAGAAAATCACCACAAAAAGAATTAAAACAACAATTAACAGTCCATTTATCATGGGGATTTCCTGAGCTAAGGTATGGTATATAAATATGTCCGGCACACGTGTATTTCAAGCATATGAGGTTTGTATTTAAATATAAAGTAATTCGAATTGTATGACCTATAAACTACTTATAAATTACTTACTGCTTTGCACTACCGTTAAAATGGTGACTTTTAAGATTAAACTTTGCAAAAGGAGTCAAATGTACCCTGCAATGTGTTTATAAATTTCGCTACGTGCAAACCATCCATTAATGAGTGGTGTACATCGATAGCTAAAGGTATTGTACCTGTGTGTTTATCAAACTGACCAAATACAAATTTAGGAATGCCTAAACTCTCCCCTTCACTAAATGCATGCGAAAACGCACTAAAATTCAGCCACGGCAAAACAGATATATGAATTAAGTCGGCCTGCCCTTCTGTTTGAGCAAATGCATCAGAAAATAACGGCTGTAATTTCGCTTTTTTGCTTACGTCACTTGCATGATTTGCAAACTCTTTAAAATCGCTTGCGCTGTTAAAATAACTAAAAACAAACGTATCGTTTTCAGACAACTCAACCACACTTGCGCGAACACTGTTAAGTAGCCATGGCTTACTATCTATTATACGTAGCATTATTGAATCGTACTCATGGCACGCTTTTAAGGTGCAATATACATATGCTTGAAAAAAAGAAAATTGATTGGTTTTGCAATAGTCGTAAAGTGCTTGAGCATCTAAACGCACACACACATTAAAATAAGGCTGAGAAAAGTGTTTAAATAATTCAAAGTGTTGCTTTCTAGGCCAATTATCTAAATCGATAGGCTGCATGAGAGAAGTTGAGGGAGTCATAATTTGCCGCACAAAATTAAAAATAAAGTGTACCGCTGTTCAGTAACAATTGCATTAACTTACAGATAAACAAAAGGTGTGCAATTGCACACCCTTATATAAATTAGAACTTAGATCACAGACCGTTTTTAATGATCTCTTGCGCTAATTCGTCAGCAATTAAATGCGTTGATTTTTGCTCTTTTTCGCTACGGGCAAAGATTTCAGTTAACGTATTAAAAATACCTTCAACATGTTTATTAGACGCTGCTGCACTGTAACCATCTGGCGCTGTTTCGTAATAAACATTAATAATACCACCGGCGTTAATTACGTAATCTGGTGCATATAAAATGCCTTTTTCACGAATAACTTCACCATGGCGAGATTCTGCCAGCTGATTATTAGCACAGCCTGCAATAATAGTCGCTTTTAAACGCGGTATAGTTAAATCGTTAATAGTTGCGCCTAGTGCACACGGTGCATAAACATCAACATCTAAGTCGTAAATGTCATCAATGCCAACCGCAGTTGCGCCAAAATCACTTACTACACGATCAATCGCGGCTTGGTTAATATCAGTTACAAACAACTCAGCGCCCGCATCATGTAAATGCTTACATAAACCATAAGCAACAGCACCTAGACCTTGCACAGCCACTTTCACACCTGCAAAATTTTGATGGCCACGTTGATGCTGTAGCGCTGCTTTAATTCCTAAAAAAGTACCGTATGCTGTAAATGGCGATGGGTTACCGCTTTTACCTTCAAGGCCCAGTACGTAATTAGTTTCTTTATTCATAATAGCTACATCAGCACATGTGATGTTTACATCTTCTGCTGAGTAATAGCTGCCATTTAATCGCTCTAATTGACGACCAAATGCACGGAATAATTGCTCAGATTTAATTTCTTTCGCATTACCTATAATTACAGATTTACCGCCACCAAAGGGTAAGCGCGCAACTGCATTTTTATAAGTCATGCCCTTTGATAAACGTAGCACGTCATAAACAGCATCTTCGTCGTTTGCATAATCCCACATTCTACATCCGCCAACTGCAGGACCTAGGTTGGTATTATGTACAGCAATAATTGCTTTTAAACCCGACTCTTCATCAGAACAAAAAACCACTTGTTCATGGTTATCAAATTCAACTCGATTAAACACAGCCACTTAAAATACTCCGAAATAGTTAACCCCTGAGAGGGTATGCGCGCTGGAAATTGCCGAGACTTTATCACTTCATATGCGTGTTCGCTATACTCACAGATGATAAAACCAATGAAAACATTAAGCTTAAATTAAATAACCCAATTAAAACTTTTATATAGATAAAAAATTTACAAAACCGTCATTTTTAAGTTTTAAATACTATAAATATAAGAACCATACCGACTTACGTTTACGTGAACGTAATACAATTGTTGCATGTAAAGTTTAATATACAAGTGCTACTTGGCCGCTACGTACCGCTGCCTACAGGTTTCCAGTAAAAAGTGAGCTTTTTCGCAAACTGGTCAGAGCTGTAAACTTACTAATAACTCTATTTAAAAAAACAAAAAAGCGAGCACTAGGCTCTAATGCCGTTCACTTAAGGTGAGCGGCTTTTTTATTTCTAGCGTACCGCTGTGGTCTTGGCTTGACTGCACGAGGAAAACCTCGATCCCTTCGAGGCTCTAGAATTAGGCTTTCTGCCATCGCATAAAAGTATTTTAATTGACGTGGTATGGCTCCAGGTGTTGAATAAGGTAATCCAACAAGCAACCTCATTATTTGAGCTAAACTACCATTGAAACTCAGTTGGTACGGTAAATAATCACCTTTTAATGTGTGGCACATTTTTACCATCTGATATCGCACCATATTATAAGTAAGCAACACCCCCCACAGCTCTTGCTTTACAAGCGCTGGTAAGCGACTTCTTAATGTTAATCGATTGCCCAGCATATATTGCTTTTGTTCCCGATAACCAAGCTCTATCTCCCAGCGGTGACTGTACAAATCACCTATATCGGCTGATAGATATCGCATCGGATCTGTCATAGATGTCATCACACTATATGATTTCCCCTTTATTTTTCGAGTCACTAACCTCGCGATTAAGGTGTTAGGCAGCGTTGGCCACATCTTTCTTGCTCTTGGGTTGCTGCTAAGTTGGACTAATTTATCATTACGCCCTAATGTTTGAATAACTTCATATTGCACATTTTTTTTCAGGGGGATTAGCCAATGGCGTTCACTGCCAGTTGTTTGCCATTTATGTAAAAGCCCTAAAGAATAAAAACCTTTGTCGAATAAAGTGAGGCTATTGTCTGGTGTGGTTTCTATAAGCTTTTCAGCCAGTACCATTTCATTGACCTTGTAATCATCAAAAGCGCTCCCCGTTATTAAATGGCTGCTCAGTTCCATTTGACACACCATTCTGACCTGTGGGTATTGTGTGTTGGTCGGTTTTGTAAAGGCCTCATTATTTTGGGGGGAGTCATCCGTACGCCAAACAACACCATCGACACCCAGCAAGGTAAGTCCATTCCAATGAGGGTGGTTAGCGTCTTCATTCCAATGTCTTTGGGTACATTCAAATAAGGCTTTCATAGCGGCTTCACCTAGGTTTTTACGACGCTGAGTTAAAGCACTTGGCGCAACAAATGGCTTCCCTTCTCGGTCAACAATGTCGAGCATATTAACGACATCGGCCATGGATTTGTCATTATAAATAACCATACCGATCAACAACCAAGCCATCGATTCTAGGGTTAGTTTTCTTTTTCGTAGTGTAACGGTTTCGGTCAGTGCATAGGCTTCTTCGAT
>NZ_AUTL01000288.1:0-68675 GCF_000498015.1 Pseudoalteromonas sp. TAE79 | reverse complement strand
TCGCGGATAAGCTTTTCGCTTTCTTTTCTCCGGTAATATTAGCCGTTTACCGTTTTCACGTAGTTCTTTTAGCTTTTTAGGGATTGTCCCGGGGCTTCGACCTGAGCACCATAAAAACTCGTCTTGTATCAGGTATAATGCGTTTATGAAACTGATGCGTAATGGCTCCACTTTATGGGCTTTAGCCATCTCTGCCATTTCAAGTCTCACGATATTGTATGACGTCAGAATACCCCAGAGCTCTTGATAAATACCTTCCTGTTTCAAGCTCCGTAGCGCTGGCTTATTAGATAATTGATATTGCTTGAGCTCACCATATCCTCGCTCTATTTCCCATCGTTGCCAATAAACATCGAGTAGCGCTTTCAGCGGGTACTTTTCTGGACAGGCGCATGAGGTGATGAACCCTTTTATTTCACCTTTAGGTGTCGGAATTTGAATAAGCCTTGCTTGCCATGTATCACCTAGGTAAGGGGCTGATTTTTTAGCTTGTGGCGAAATAGGCATTGTTATTAAGTGGTCGTAATCGCTAAATGATTCCGTTATTTCATAGCGCATTTTACTTTTGATGGGCGTAAGCCAATGATGATTTTCGCTAACACCTTGCCAGCTCGTGAATAGTTCAGCCGAAAAGAAACCTTTATCAAATAGAGTTAGTGAATGTTCAGGTGCTGAGCCAACAAGCTGTTGAGCATAATGAATTTCACTTTGAGTAATGGGGCCAAACGCTGCATCGGATATTAAATGCGTTCTTGTCGACATCAAGGTTACAGCAAGTACTGAGGGGAAGTTCGTTGTCGATTGAGCATAGCCAAAATGACGGTTACTCGGCGTATCTTGGGTTTTAAATTGTGTACCGTCAACGCTTAGCAGCTTTAAACCACACACGTCATCAAAAGTTTGCGACTGCTCCCACTGCGTTGCTGTATGTTTAAAAAGGTGTTTCATAGGCGCTGCGCCTAGCTTTTCTTTCCCTTTTATAATACTGCTGGTCGCCAATGGTGGAAGCTCTCCTTTTGCGTCAGGAAAAGCGAGCTCTAGTTTGTCACAGACTTCAGATATTGAGCGGTTTCTTAATAAACCAATTCCTAACACAAGCCAAGCGGCTTGTTCGGCGGGGAAGCGTCGTTTGCGTACAGAGGCTCTTCCTGTTTGGGTAACAGCTTCTTCAATCCACTCAAGGGGAATGTGCTTAGTGAACGAATCAATATCACGATCTTGGCAAAACTCAGTCGTAAGGTGTAATTCTTTAATAAATTCAGACATAAAAATAGGCCACAACTTCTGTTGTAGCCTATTATGAGCCCTTTGAAAGATCGTTCAATTAGCTTAAACGATCTGCATTAAGCAATGCTTGGCTTTTTTGTGCGTAAAACTTAGGGAAGTATTACAGCAAATCGGTTAATAATATACCGACACCAATACGTTCTACATCCGCATTGTAATCAATTAAGCTTTCGCCATAACCGTTAAAGTATTGTGCATAACCACGAACGCGACCCCATAATGGAAATGACCAGTCGAGTTGAATTGCACCACGGTTTTCTGAATTTAAGTTGTTACGCGTCATGAAGCTAAATTCATGATCGTTAAGACGATATGCACCACTAAATTCAAAATAGCCCATGTATTTGTATATGTCTGGGTTGTCGTCGCCTTTAGCATCAAGTATGTCTTCTTTAGTATCTTCGCTTATGCGATACCAAGGTTTAAAGCTAAAAACAAAACCTCTGTTTTCCCAAATAAAGTCTGCATAAATACGGTTCCACGAACGCGAGTTTGGCTGGCTGCGACCATTTGATTGATGCGAAATACCTAGTGAAATTGCCATTTCGTCGCCCCATAATACGTTTTCTGGGTCGAGGTAGTTTATCCAAAATATTTCTGGTTCGTAGTTGGTTTCACGAAATGGAGAAGAGATTTCTGAGTTATAAAGCTGCCAGTAAGATTGCAGAGTAAAGCCAAAAAATATGGCTTGGTCTTCATCAGAAAAGTCATCATATAGAGGCACTTTGATTGAAAGCTGGTATTTTGCTTCTAGGTTGTCTAGTGGCTCGCCATCGTTATCATCTGTTAATTCGTCAAAACCATCAAAAGGGCGATCGTTTGGGTGTGATACGTACGAAAGCGGTAAAATATAGTTACGCTTATGTGGCGTAATTACGTTTCTATTTTTTTTACCGACTTCTTCTCGAGCTTGGCGTTTATCAAGCGCGGTAAGTTGTTTGTTTTCTTCAAGAGCTGAACACTTTTTACGAAGATCGTCTAATGTCTGTTTACCGTCTCCGCCAATTACTTCATTTAAAATACACTGCTTTACAAGTTCGATGTCGTTATCTTGCTCGTTTGTGGCAACTTCTTCTTGTGCGAAGGTCGCTGTACTTATTAAGGCAGTAAGTGTGATCCAGTGGCGCCAGCTCATTGTAATTCCTTGTGAGTTCGGGTTGTTGTATGCGTTAATTTAATTATAACGTCTTTTTACATATGTAACGGTGAACTTTTACTGAATTTGTATTCACAGCAATCATTATACGTATATAAAGTAAATATAGAACAGAAAAAAAAGCGACCTAGGCCGCTTTTTTAATGCAGATTAATTATTTTAGTTAATTTATACCAATTTTATTAAAAACATGATCATTCTAGCGTATTAAATAACTCACTAACTACGTTAAAAATTATTTATATAGAACAACTATGTACCATAATTTTAGCCTTGTTATTAAGCTATTTCCTTATCGCTATAATAGATCACTAATTTAATGCAATTGGTATTACTCTCACGCAATGAGAAGGGTGAGCTAAAGCTCAAATATGTTAGTAAAAAACTTATAAAGCTCGGTACCTTGATTAACACTCGCTGAGGCAAAGTGCAAAATAGCAATTGCATCGCAATCAAGAGTAAGTGTTTGCAATGGTTGCTCACTTAAGTAGCGCTCCATGCGTAAAATATTGGCAATAGGCTCACCAGCTTTAATGTGCCCGCCAAGTGGGGCTAAGTATTCAACCATGCCGCCAATAGGGGCGTAATAGGCAAAGTAGTCATCTAAATTACATGCATAACGAGTCATATTAGCTGGCGTATGCGGTGCGTTTTGTAATACGCCTTTGTGATTTAAGTAACTTAAAATGCTGTTTGCATCGTTTAATGCTTCTTTTAAGTCTATTTTTTCTTGGCTGCCTAGCTCTACAGTAAATGCTTCTACAGGTATTGATAATTCGCGACCTTGTCCGCTAAGTGCATCACTTAAATGCCACCATGGGCAAAAGTTAGCTTCATCCATAGCGCCGTCAAAATTACTAGGAATAAGCAATACATGTTCAATATTAAAGTAACGTGCGCTGTCGGTTGCATAAGTTGGGCAATACAAGTGTTTGCTTGAAATAGGGCCTGTGTGTAAATCGAGTACTATATCAGCCTGATGAGCGAGCTTTTGTAAGTTAAGCGCAATGCGTTTACCCGTATTGAGTAAATAAGCAGGGCCGTTAAGTTTGCTGTCTACTTCGTCAATAAGTGCCTGTTTGAAGTTACTTTTTAATGTAGCGTCGTCATACTGAGTATGATTTTGTGCAAACTGTGCCACTAAATTTTTATTGTAGTGATACATGCGATTCCAATTAGTGCCCGTAATCGGATCGAACCTGCCAAGGGTAAACTCGCCAGATTTTTGATTACAACCAATCGGATTTGCATAAGGTACAAGGGTAATATCGCCACTAAGGTTAAGGTGTTTTAATTGCTCAAGTAGTTGAAAAATAACCGCGTTACCTTGCACTTCAGCGCCATGCATATTGGCCTGAATGTAAACACTTGGCCCTGTGCCATCACCTTTTAAACGATACACAGGAATTGTAAGTGGTAAGCCGTTTGCAACTTCCCCTACTACAATGTTCTCTTGGCTAATGTGTGTTGTATTACTCATGATTATTACCTTAAGTAGTGGCTGGCATTTTCGGCTTGGCGAACACAGGTAAGTGTACCGTTTTGCAAGGTGTACTCGCCAGCTAGCTCATGGCATAAAAAATACGGCATACTTTCGGTAAAGCCGTAAGCACCGCATTGGCTAAACACTAGCCAGTCGTACTCATTTAAATCGCTTGGCAGGTTATGTTCACCCAAGCAATCAAGCGCTGTACAAAGTGGGCCGTATAAAGTGACCGCTTGAGTTTTAGCACTGGATTCACGCAGTAACGCAGCAGGGAAATCTTGGCTGGTAACAGCAGGGCGTAATAAGTGATTTATACCGCCGCTTAAAATTACTTGTTCTTGATTGTAGTTTTGTTTGCGCTCTACTACTGGGTTTGCGTAATGACCGCATTCGCCAACGGCATAGCGACCAAGTTCCATCCATAGCTCTTCTACACCCGCATCATTTTTAATTTTAGCGAGCGCAGCAATTAAGTCATCCCAATCAAGTGTTGTTTCGCTTTGTGTATAGGGAATACCTAAACCACCACCTAAATCGAGAATTTTAAGGCTAATATTTAAATCGCCGGCAAGTTGGCTAAGTGGTGCAATCATTTGTGACCACAATTCGCTTAGCTTTTGCGTGCTAAGCATGTTGCCCCACTGAAAAATATGTAAGCCGTCAAACTTAAGTGCAGGGTAGTCGGCTACATTAAGTGCTTGCCATTCATTACAACCCAAACCAAATGGGGTAAGGCTGTCGCCACCCAATGGGTTTTTTTCACCTTCAGGCCAGCGCAACTGTACACGTAAAAGTACTTGTAACTGCGTGTTTTGTAGTTGTGCTTGTTGGTTTAACCAACGGACTTGATTGAGGCTTTCGGCTACAAATATACATACGCCGCGCTCAATAAAGTGTTTAATTTGTTTGGGGCTTTTTGCAGGCCCCGTGTTGAGCACGCGCTGTGAGCTAATACCTTGTGCTAGTACTTGCTCAAGCTCACCTTTACTTGCTACGTCAAAATTAAAACCGGCGTTGTCTAAGCTTTGAATAATTTTAGACAGTGGATTTGCTTTCACGGCGTACCAAAGTTTTACGTCGGTTTGTGCAACTAAACGCGCAAGATGCGTGTTTAGTTTATCTAAGTCGTAAACAAAAAAAGGTGTATCAAGTTGTTGTGTAATAGTATTTACAGCAGTTTTGATAGGCGTGCTCAAAAAGCTCATTATCGTAAAACCTCTTCAAGTAATAATGATGCATCGCTTTGTTCGTCGCGGTATTTGACAATTAACGCACACGACATACTTAGACCTTGCTTACGTGCCCATTCGTTTGACGCAGGACGAGAGCCCGGTATTACAATGGCATATTCAGGAATAGGCTCGCCTTTATCTAGTTGGCGCTCGTTTACGCAGTCGTAAACTGGAATAGTCGCAGATAAACGCACGCCTGGTGCAAGCACTGCGCCTTTTTTAATGACTACACCTTCAACAATAACGCAGCCTGCGCCAATAAATGCATCGTCTTCGACAACTACTGGGCTTGCACCAATTGGCTCAAGTACACCACCAAGCTGCACTGCTGCACTTAAATGTACGTTTTTACCTACTTGTGCACACGAGCCAACTAATGCGTGGCTATCTACCATTGTGCCTTCGTCGATATATGCACCGATGTTTACATACGCTGGTGGCATAATAATCGTGCCTTTAGCAACATAAGCACCACGGCGAACACTAGAGCCACCCGGCACCATACGCACGCCATCATCAGTACTAAACTCTTGTGGAGCTAAGTTGTGTTTATCAACAAAACCGCCTGCAAACTCAGTATTAGTGCCATTTTTAAAGGCTTCTAAAATGCCTTTTTTTACTTCTACGTTAGCTTGCCATTGGCCGCTTTCGTTTTGTGATGCTGCGCGTACTGCGCCCGATTCTAAATTATTTAATAGTTCTAACCAGCTCATTATAAAAACCTGTATTTAATGCCAAGATAAAATGGTGTTGTTTGCAGTTGTGATGCAATCGGTTTGAGTTAACTCAAGGTGTGTTAAAGGTGGACGAAGTTGCGGGCTGCTTAAGCGGCCTTGTAAATGCATCAATACCTTTACGGGAATGGGATTTGCGACAGCAAATAGGCTATTAATGGCACTAGTCCACTGAGCAAATAAATTAGGATGTTGACCACTTAAACTGCGTTTAACAAACTCGTGAGTTTGTGCGGGCCATGCATTTGCAGCTACCGACACTAAGCCTTTTGCACCTGCTTGTGCAAAATAAGGCATTAGCGCATCGTCGCCACTAAAAATAGCTAAATTAGGCGCAGCTTGGCGGTAAGCTTCAAACTGAGCAATGCTGCCGCTCGCTTCTTTTAACGCCCATAAATTTTTATTGTTTTGTAAGTTTTGAATTGTTGCCGTTGGGATGCTAACAGCACTGCGCCCCGGTACGTTATAAAGCATACACGGGTGAGCGCTTGCATTAAGTAGGCTTTCAAACCAATGAGTTTGGCCTATAGCGCCGGGCTTTGCATAAAGGGGTGAGCCAAGTAAAAAGCTATGAATGGGTAGTGTATTACAATAGTTAACCCACTCAATTTGTTGCTTTAAGTTACTACCACCCACAGCAACCATTAATGGTACCGCTGGTTTTAGCTGGCATACGTGTTCAACAATGGCTTGTTGCTCTTCTTGCGTTAGCGCCAAGCCTTCGCCCGTACTACCAAGTAGTAGAATACCGTTATGTGCCGCTTCTTGCTCGCTAACCAGCTTAGTTAACGTGTTGTAGTCAACATCGCCGTGTTGATCAAATGGCGTAACGAGCGCGGTCCACAGTGAGTAGTCGTTTAAATTGAAGTTGTTGATCATCTCTCACGAACTTATAATTTGTACCAATTTTATTAAAAACGTGATCATTTTAGCGATAACTAATTTAATGTAATTGGTATTATTCGAAGAGTTAAAAAGCTTTATGGAAGGAGCCGCATTAACATCGTTCGAACTAATAATTCGAAGAGCGAATGGGCTTAAAATAATAGGGCGCACGGCCTTAATATTTAAGACCAGAAGCTCTCCACCAAACTAATAAGCTGCTTGTTATAAGCAGCTATTGGTGACAGTCGCTAGGGTTCAACCTAGTCGCCCGAAATAAACACTTCGCAAAAGTGATTACTTCTCGGCGTTAATTCCCCTCACGTATGCTCACTGGAGTTTGCGCTCCTAACATACGCTACCTGAATAACGCACCTCTTCTAGCCCTTAGCACCTGTTTGTAGAGTAAAAACTTACAAACCGCTGCAATTTAAATAGGGTAATTACGGCGATTAAAGCATTTTAGCCGTCTAGGTGTCAAGCTACTAAATACATATCCATTCATCCATAATGGGAGTGGTTACGTATTGGGTGCTTTTCTCGTACACTAGCAATATAAGTAGTGAGGTATTTAATTAGTATGGAAAAATTTAGCGATATTTATAAGCGAGCGGTAGAGCGAAAAGGCTCTGAAAAAATGCTTAAGTTATTACTTGCAAAACCGCTATCTAAAAAACAACTAAGCACGTTAAGTGACGACGATTGGCTTGAAGAATTTACTCGAAAAGTATTTCAAAGCGGCTTTTATTGGTCAGTCATAAATAATAAGTGGGCAGGCTTTAGAGAGGTTTTTTGGGATTTTAGCGTTGATAAGTTATTAATGATGCCACCCGATATGCTGGAACAAAAAGCAACGGATGAGCGAATTGTTCGTAACTATAAAAAAGTAAAAACAATTACCGAAAATGCTTACATGATCCACGAAATAGCACAAGAACATGGCAGTTTTAGCCAGTTTGTCGCTAGTTGGCCAACAGACGATATTATTGGTTTATGGGCGTATTTAAAAAAGCATGGTTCGCGTTTAGGCGGAAATACAGGGCCTTATGCGCTGCGAGCACTTGGTAAAGATACTTTTTTACTATCACGCGATGTAGAGAATTATTTGCGTGCTCATAAAATTATAGACGGCGGCTTACAAACCAAAAAATCACTGAGTGCAGCCCAAGCCTTTTTTAATGAAATGCAAAAGCAAAGTGGTTTAAGTATGCAAGAGCTAAGCTTAATTGTGGCCTATGGTGTAGGTGATAACCGCGTGGGTATAAGTCAGCAATAATAGGAATTACCATGAAATTAGTGCCAAGATACACAGATATTGCGGAAAACTTCGCGATTGAAGATTTCCCTGCAAGTGTTGCCTCCCCTCAGTTATTGCTGTGGAACGAGAGCTTAGCAAAACAGTTTAATATTAATGTCGCTGATGATTTACGTGCTAATACTTTTAGCGGTAATGAAAAGCAGGCGATTCCTGCAGTAGCACTTGGTTACTCTGGGCACCAATTTGGACATTTTTCACCACGTTTAGGTGACGGACGAGCCCACTTATTAGGGGCTGTTACTGACAATGAAAACCAGTTATGGGATATTCAATTGAAGGGCTCTGGCGCTACTCCTTATTCAAGAGGGGGTGATGGCCGTTGTGCACTTGGGCCCGCTATTCGTGAATACGTAATGAGCGAAGCAATGCATGCACTAGGCATTAAAACTACCCGATGTTTGGCGGTCGTTGGCAGCGGTGAAACGGTTTATCGTAACCCACCACAAGCAGGCGCAATAGTTACTCGTTTAGCAACCAGTCATATTCGCGTTGGCTCGTTTCAATATTTAGCGACGCAAGGCGATGTTGAAGGGCTTAAGAATTTAGCCGATTTAGCTATAGAGCGACACTACCCAGAAATAACAGATACAGGTTCGCAGCGATATTTAGCATTTTTAGGCGCTGTGATTAAAAACCAAGTTAAGCTAGTTGTGAGCTGGATGCGTGTTGGCTTTATTCACGGAGTAATGAATACAGATAATACGCTAGTTAGCGGAGAGACCATTGATTACGGTCCGTGTGCCATGATGAATAGCTTTGATTTTGATACCGTATTTAGCTCTATAGACAAACAAGGCCGCTATGCATTTGGTAATCAACCTAATATAGCTAACTGGAACTGCGCACGCTTAGCTGAGAGTTTAATACCGCTTATTAGCGATGATGACGAGCAAGCGGTTTCATTAATGACGCCATTTATTAATAGTTTTGCTGAGCAGTTTAATACTGAGTTTACGGCTATGTGGGCACAAAAATTGGGTTTAAATGAATCTAGCGATAGTAGTGGTGAGTTAATAGCAGAGTTGTTAACGCTATTAAAAGATAATCAGCTCGACTACACCAATACCTTTGATGCGCTTACTGAATCCTTAAAAGGAGAAAAAAGCGTACCTGAGTCGCTAATTGAATGGAGAGCTAAGTGGGTAAGTTTAACTGACGATAATAGTTATGAAGTAATGAGAGCGGCAAATCCTCGTGTAATACCGCGTAATCATGTGATCGAAGAAATAATTGCACAATATAACGCTACTGGGTCTAGTGAGTTGCTACAGCGCTTTATAAAAATAGCTGGGAATCCATATTCTAACAGTGAAGAGTTATCAGAGTTTTGCTCTCCACCTACGAATGATAATGACTACCAGACTTTTTGTGGTACTTAATACTTAACTTTAAATATAACCGCATGATTAAAAAGAGTCATTTTTTAATCAAACATGCGCATATACCTAGGGGAATGCTAATTCTGGTGGTATTATGTGCACAATTAAAACCAAGCAATACTTCTTTGCATTTATAAGTGCATTTAATTTAATTGCTCTTATATTCCTTGCTAAGTACTAATTTACAAAAAACTACTATATTTATTTTTCAATAAAGTTTTAATTTCGCCTATAGTAAGTGGATGTGTGTTGCGACAAGGCATAGAAAAAAGTTATAAACTTTATTTTTCGTTAAGTATTGATTAACAAAGGCTCAGTTAGTCTATATAAAACTGATTGAGCTAGTATCGATTAGCTACAATTTAAAATTGTTCAAATGGGAAGAAAACAATGAAATTAAAATCACTTACAATTGCAATCGCGTTGGCTGCAACTAGCGCATCTACATTCGCTGCTGATAAAGAAGAAGGTTTCTACATTGGCGCATTTGGCGACTACTATGACGCATCTTGGAAAAACATGCGCGCTCAAGCTGGTCTTGACGTAAACGAGTCTACTGGTTGGGGTGCTGAAGTAGGTTACCGTTTCAGTGATTACTGGAGCGCACGTCTTGAATATGCAGATATGGATTTTAATGCTTTTGATAAAGTTGCTGGCAACCGCAACAATATTGATGGCGAGCGTTACGGTATTGATGCTCTTTACCATTTAAATGGCGGTCCTTTCTACGGTCTTTTCGGTATTAAAGAGATTGACGTAGTTGATGACAACACATTCCTAAATGCAGGTGTTGGTTACCAACATTTCATTACAGATGGCTTATTTGTAAATGCTGAAACAGCTGTATACCAAGGCCTTGACCGTGGTTACACAGATGTAGGCGCTAAAATTGGTATTAACTACTTATTTGGCCAAAACTCAGCACCAGTTGAGCCAGTTCAAGCGGCTCCAGAACCTGTTGCCGCAGTACCTTTAGATAGTGATAATGATGGTGTCATTGATGCTAATGACGAGTGTGCTAATACACCAATGGTAGATGCTGTTGATGCTAAAGGTTGTACTGTATACGAAGATAAAGAAGTAACTGTAAAGTTATTAGTGACTTTCCCTCATGACGTTGCTGATGTACCAAATAAATTCTTCGATGATATCAAGCAAGTTGCTGATTTCATGAAAGAGAACAGTGAAGTAACGGTAGTATTAGAAGGTCATGCTTCTGCTCCTGGTGATGCAACTTATAATCAATCGCTTTCTGAAAAGCGTGCTAAAGATGTAGCTTCTGAATTAACGAAAGACGGTATTGAGAAGTCACGTATTTCTACTGTGGGTTACGGCGAAACACGCCTTAAAAACTCAGCAAACACACGTGCTGCAAACGCAGAAAATCGTCGTGTTGAAGCGCAGTTGACTACAGTAGAGAAAGTAAAAGTTAAGCGTTAATAGCTATTTATCTATAAAAACCCAGCTTAGGCTGGGTTTTTTTATGCGTGTATTAAAGTGGCTATACTTATAAACAGTAATGATTCTTACTTAACAAACATTCATGAAAATAGTTTTTACTACAACCACTATTCATAGTATTTATAATCGGTATAATCAGTTGCGCAACTGGATGGATTTTCATCTATCCATAAAAGCTTTATAATTACGCGTTAGAATACTATAAGTATTGGGTAACTTATTTGCGCTTGAAGCGCTACCGGATACTTTCACGTCACCAAGAGGGCAATATTGTGCTACAAGAATATCGTAAACACGTAGAAGAACGTGCCGCGTTAGGTATCGTACCAGCGCCATTAGATGCTCAGCAAACTGCTGATCTTATTGAATTAATAAAAACTCCACCAGCAGGTGAAGAAGAATTCATTTTAGATTTGTTCATTCAGCGTATACCAGCTGGTGTTGATGATGCTGCTTATATTAAAGCGGGATTTTTAGCAGCTGTAGCTAAAGGTGAAGCTAATTCTCCACTTGTTTCTAAAGAAAAAGCGGCAGAATTATTAGGTACAATGCTGGGCGGTTACAATATCGCGCCAATGATTGACCTACTTGATGACGAAACACTTGCACCAATCGTAGTTAAAGGCCTTTCAAATACATTACTTATGTTTGATGCGTTCTACGATGTTGAAGAAAAAGCAAAAGCGGGTAATACATTCGCTAAGCAAATTATTGAGTCTTGGGCAAATGCAGAATGGTTTACTAATAAGCCAGCTGTTGCTGAAAAGATCTCAGTTACTGTATTTAAAGTAACTGGCGAGACAAATACTGATGACTTATCACCAGCACCAGATGCATGGTCTCGTCCAGATATCCCACTTCATGCTTTAGCAATGCTAAAAATTGAACGTGATGGAATTACACCAGACAAGCCAGGCGAAGTAGGTCCTATCTCTCAGCTTGAAGAATTAAAAACTAAAGGCTTACCACTTGCATATGTAGGTGACGTTGTTGGTACTGGTTCTTCTCGTAAGTCTGCAACTAACTCTGTACTTTGGTTCATGGGCGATGATATCCCATTCGTACCAAACAAGCGTGTTGGCGGTGTATGTCTAGGTAATAAAATTGCTCCAATCTTCTTCAATACAATGGAAGATTCAGGTGCATTACCAATCGAATTAAATGTTGATGAGCTTAACATGGGTGAGCAAATCGATATTTACCCGTACGAAGGTGTTGTTAAGAGCCACGGTACTGACAAAGTAATCTCAACTTTTGAACTTAAATCTGATGTAATTTTAGATGAAGTTCGTGCTGGTGGTCGTATACCACTTATCATTGGTCGTGGTTTAACTGATAAAGCACGTACATCACTTGGCCTAGGTCCAACTGATGTATTTAAAGTACCAACAGTGACAGAAGTGTCTGAAAAAGGCTTCACACTAGCGCAAAAAATGGTTGGTAAAGCGTGTAACGTTCCAGGTATTCGCCCAGGCCAATACTGTGAACCTAAAATGACAACTGTTGGCTCGCAAGATACAACAGGTCCTATGACACGTGACGAACTTAAAGACTTAGCATGTTTAGGTTTTTCTGCAGATTTAACAATGCAGTCTTTCTGTCATACGTCGGCTTACCCTAAACCAATCGATGTAAACACTCACCATACGCTTCCTGATTTCATCATGAACCGTGGCGGTGTGTCACTTCGCCCAGGTGATGGTGTAATTCACTCATGGTTAAACCGTATGTTATTACCAGATACTGTAGGTACTGGTGGTGATTCACATACACGTTTCCCATTAGGTATTTCATTCCCAGCAGGTTCGGGTGCAGTAGCATTCGCAGCAGCTACAGGTGTTATGCCTCTTGATATGCCTGAGTCAATTTTGGTTCGCTTTAAAGGTGAAATGCAACCAGGTATCACTTTACGTGACCTTGTACATGCAATCCCTTACTTCGGTATTAAAGAAGGTTTATTAACAGTTGAGAAAAAAGGTAAAATTAACGAATTCTCTGGTCGTGTACTAGAAATTGAAGGCGTTGAACACCTAACTGTTGAGCAAGCGTTCGAACTATCAGATGCATCTGCAGAGCGTTCTGCAGCAGGTTGTGCGGTTAAACTTTCTAAAGAGTCTATCGCAGAATACCTAGAATCAAACATTGTTATGCTTAAATGGATGATCTCTGAAGGTTACGGCGATGTACGTACTATTGAGCGTCGTATTACTGCAATGCAAGATTGGTTAGCTAACCCAGAACTAATGGAAGCTGACGCTGATGCAGAGTACAAACATGTACTTGAAATCGATTTAGCAGATATTAAAGAGCCAATCCTTTGTGCTCCAAATGACCCAGATGATGCACGTTTATTATCTGATGTTACTGGCGAGAAAATCGACGAAGTATTCATCGGTTCTTGTATGACTAACATCGGTCACTTCCGCGCAGCAGGTAAGTTACTAGATGGCTTTAAAGGTCGTATCCCAACTCAGCTTTGGGTTGCCCCGCCAACTAAGATGGATAAAGATCAGCTTACAGACGAAGGTTACTACGGTATCTTTGGTCGTGTAGGTGCACGTATCGAAACTCCAGGTTGTTCACTATGTATGGGTAACCAAGCACGTGTTGCAGACAAAGCAACGGTTGTGTCTACCTCTACACGTAACTTCCCTAACCGTTTAGGTAATGGCGCGAACGTATTCTTAGCTTCAGCAGAACTTGCTGCAGTAGCGGCTATTTTAGGTAAACTACCTACTCCAGCTGAGTACCAAGAATACGCAGCGAAGATTAATGCAACGGCTGCAGATACTTACCGTTACTTAAACTTCCACCGTATGCCTGCTTACACTAAAAAAGCAGACAACGTGATTATTCAACAAGCTGTATAACTTTTAGAGTTTGTTTAAAAACCCGCTTCGGCGGGTTTTTTATTGGCTAAAACAAATATTAGATAGTTCATGCTTCTTTTTTTATATTATTGTATTAACTCTAGTCTTAAATTGCTTTTAAAGTAATTAATCGCGCAAAAATTCCTATCAAAATGCATTAAAATCCTTATCAATATTCTCATTATTTTAGGCGAGATTTTATGACAGCATTAAACAACCAGAATTTATTGCAACTACGTTTTGTTAACCAAGCAAATATTGATTTGGTTAAACCTTCTTTTGATAACCTTCCTGCAAACCTTTATGCAGATGGTGCCTTTCGTAAACGTCGTTATTCAGTAGTAAAAATGCAAAATGGTGAAATAAAGCTACAGCAAGCCAAAGCATTTGTTCAAGATGATTCAATTAATACTTTTCAAGGTAATGTAGAGCGTACTTACGAAAATTTAGAGCAAAGTTTACTTGAGTCAGAGGGCATGAAAAGCATTGTAAATGAGTTTCGCCAACTTACCGGTATTGATGAGCAGCGTGATATTGAAATTCATCAGTTCCGTATGCTTGCCATCGATAGCGATACACCTGCAGCGCCAGAAGGCGTGCATCAAGATGGTTTTGACCATGTATGTATATGCGGTGTTTCTCACGAGAACTTAGAAGGTGGCGAACTGCTTGTATACGAAAACAAGCAAGCTGAGCCTTGTTTTAAAATGGAAATAAAAGACGGCATGTTTGCATTAATAAACGACCGTCAAGTGTGGCATAACGCAACACCTATGAACAAAATTGATGCTAGCAAACCAGGTTACCTGGATTGTTTTGTATTAACGTCTTAAGGAAGTTAGGCATGAACATAACGCAATTACGTGAGCAGTTTCCAGCATTAATGCAGAACGTTGATGGTAAATCGCCAATATTTTTAGATGGACCAGGTGGCTCGCAGGTACCAACATCGGTGCTTACTGCGATGACAGCTTATTTAGGTCATTATAATTCGAACTTAGGTGGCGCGTTTTTTTCAAGTGATAAAACGGTTGAGTTGATGGCGAATGCGCGCCAAGCCGCCGCTGATTTACTTAATGCACCTAGCTCACAACAAATTGTGTTTGGTCCAAACATGACCAGCCTTACGTTTAGTTTTAGCCGTGCAATTTCACGCGACTGGCAGGCTGGCGATGAAATAATTGTAACCAATGCCGATCACTTCTCGAATGTATCGTCGTGGCAACAAGCTGCAGAAGATAAAGGCGTTAAAGTTAATACGGCTTTAATTAACGAAGCTGATTGCAGCTTAGATATGGTGCAATTTGAAAGCTTATTAAACAGCAACACTAAGCTTGTAGCGGTTACTTACGCTTCAAATACCACAGGTTCAATTAATAATATTAAACGTATTGTAGAGCTTGCTCACGCTGTAGGTGCACTTGTTTATGTTGATGCCGTACACTATGCACCTCACGAACTTGTTGACGTGCAAGCACTTGATTGTGACTTTTTAGCGTGCTCTGCGTATAAGTTTTTTGGCCCGCATTTAGGTATGGTTTACGGTAAAAAAGAACATTTAGACGGGTTTACGCCTTACAAGGTTGAGCCAGCTAAAGACGTAGCACCAGGTCGTTGGGAAACCGGCACACAAAGCTTTGAAGCTATGGCGGGCTTTATTGCTGCTGTTGATTACATTGCAGCGATTAGCGAACTTGACGATAGCCATTCACGCCGCGAAAAGTTAAGCGTTGCTTTTGCTAAAACTAAGCAGCACGAAATGGCGCTTAGCGAACACTTTTTAACGCGCTTAGTTAATTATCCACGTATTAAGTTATTTGGTATTGATGATTTTGATCGCCTTAATGAGCGTACACCTACTTTTGCTTTAATTTTTGAAGGGCTTGAGCCACGCGCCGTTTCAGAATTTCTAGGTAAGCAGCATATTTGCGTGTGGGATGGTAATTTTTACGCGCAAGGGTTGTGCAAGCAATTAGATGTGCTTGATAAAGGCGGCGTAGTGCGCATTGGTTGTATGCACTACAACACCATTGAAGAGCTAGATCAGTTGTTTAATTTATTTGATGAACTGCTCGGTTAAATAATACTGATTTTGGTGCGCTAACTCTTAGGCGCACCATATATTTGTTCTGCACGGTTAAACAATACCCACGAGGTTAAAATATACTTATCGTTTGATACTGGCTTATTGCCTCTATGAGTATGTGTAAAGTAGCCAGGTGCTATTACCATAGTGCCTTTTTTAGGGGCGATTTTACGGTTTTGATAATAAAACTCTGTTTCACCACCTTCTTCTACATCGTTTAAGTAAAACATAAATAACAACACGCGATGCAAAGCTTCATTGTGCTGTAGCTGCGGATAAACTTCACTGTGCCAGTAAGGGTAGCCACCTTTGTTTACTTCGTATTTTTGCGCTTGAATGTTACCGAGTCTAAAAATTTGCTGAACTAAAACGGGTAATTGCGGTTTACCCACTTCTTCAAAATTCTCTTGGGTTAAATCGACTACTTCGCCTGTTTTTGGATGATAAACCTTTAAGCCAAATGCCCCAATCATCATAAAAATATGCTCTTCAACATACTTAAAAACATGCTGTGCAGTCGTTTGTTGTATATGTTTTAATTGTTGTGCATATTCGGGGTGATTATTTAAGTGTAGGTCGTGGCTGTCTTTTTTCTTTAAGTCGACACCGCCCGATGTTACCCCTTGTCTTACATGCGGGCTTTGCGCGAATGTGGAAATAAATTCATCGCAAAACTCATCGCTTAATGCGTTATTAATAACGCGTATAAAGTCCGTCATGGTTTACCTTTATATAATTATTATTGGATTTTTATGTTTATTGAAAAAGTGATGCCGCGCTTTAGCGAAACAGATGCACTCGGACACATCAACAATACCGTACTCCCTGTATGGTTTGAAGTCGCGCGTGGACCTATTTTTAAGTTTTTTACACCGGACTTAAATCCACATGATTGGAAATTGATTATCGCCAAAGTTGAAGTGTCGTTTGTAGGCGAGTTATTTTATGGCCACGAAGTGACAGTAAAAACCTCTGTAGAGCATATAGGGACTAGTTCTTTTACGCTGAGGCAAGAAGCATGGCAACACGATAAATGCTGCGCAATAGGCAAAGCTGTGATGGTGAGGTACGATTTTATTGCTAAATCAAAGCAAGCGCTTAGCATTGACGAAAAAGCAGCGCTTAACGAGCATATTTACCAAGGCAGTTAACCTTACAAAGCTTATATTTTATATAAGCTCATGCTGAGCTGGATTAGTGTAAATAAATAATGGCAGCTGTAATACCTATCCTCAATAATACTTAATCAATTTGAGGGATTAAATCTGACGATAACTGCGTTAAAAATTTCTGATATAGAACAACTAAATAACGAAATTTTTGCCTTGTTATCAACACGATTTTCTTACCTCAAAATAGATCACTTAATTAAGTGAAGAGGTATAAATTTTTGTCGAGAAATTTTAACGTATTTAGATTGAGTTGCAGGCTTCAATTATATACTATTTATATTATATATTGTTGCGCCGTTATAACAGGAAATGTTAATTCGGTAATTTGATTGGAGTATGCGTGTGACATCTATTGCCAGTAACCAGCCTTTACAAGTTATTCAGCTCAGTGATGGTGAGAATTTAGCAGCTGAAATTTTGCCGTTTGGCGCAATAATAAAAAGCATTAAATTTAAAAAACAAGAAATGACGCTTAGCGTCGATGACCCTCAATACTATCTTGAAAACCCATTTTACTTAGGCGCTACAGTAGGTCGATACGCTAATCGTATTGCAAAGGGGCGTTTTAACTTATCTGGTACGCAGTATCAACTAGAGGCAAATAACGGTCCTAATAGCCTACATGGCGGTGTTAAAGGTTTTAATAAAGTACTTTGGCAAGTAACTAAACAAACTGAAAGTGAAGTTGAGCTTTATTATTGCTCGCCCGACGGCGAACAAGGTTTCCCCGGTGAGTTGCAGGTTTGGCAAACTATTAGCGCTAAAAACGGCGAGCTTACTCTGCACTTTAAAGCGATAACGAATAAAGAAACGCTCGTTAACTTTACCAACCATTGCTATTTTAATCTTGATGGCAGTGAGTCAATTAATGAGCATCTTGTTCAAATTAATACCGATCGTTACCTTCCTATTGATACAACTAGTATTCCACTTAATGAAGCCGCTTTAGTTTGCGGTACCTGCTTTGACTTTAGTAAGCCAGCTCAAGTTGGTGAGGCCTTAAGCGCCGTTCATCCTCAGCTAGAAGCTGGAAATGGCTTTGATCACTGCTATATTTTTAATGATGACAGCAGTTTAAAGACGATGGCTACATTAACTTCGCCACACACGAACGTTAGTTTAACCCTTAAAAGTACGCAGCCAGGCATGCAGCTTTATACCGCAAACTTTGTTGGTTCGCCTTTTAAAGCACGGCAAGCTTTGTGTTTTGAAGCGCAAAATTGGCCAGATGCGCCAAATCGTGAAAATTTTCCAAAGGCTAATTTATTGCCAGCAGAGAAATACGAACAGGTTATTATTTACGCTTTTTCTGAGTGAATACAGTTCTTTAATGTTAATTAAAAGAAAATAAAAAGAAAATATACGGTAATTAAATGCCATCCATAATTAAGGAAAAGGTTGCACTTTTTGCCGGTTCAAAGTATTTATAATATAAATAGTATTTGAAACTATACGCACTACCACAACGACACAACGACTACACACAATCAGGAGTTTTTAAAAAATGATAATTAACAATAAGTTATCGTTCAACAAGAAAACCGCGCTCAGTATTGCTATCACTGGTATATTGGCAAGCGGAAGCGTTGCAGCTCAAGGCGCTGAAGGCAATACGCCTACAGTTGTAAATGAAGATGTTGAAGTTATCGCAGTAACGGGTATCCGCAGCAGCTTACGTTCATCAATGTTAGATAAAAAGCATCTAATGTTGTTACAGACGGGATTAAAGCAGAAGATCTTGGTAAATTTCCTGATTTAAACGTAGCAGAGTCTCTGCAACGTATTACAGGTGGAGCAATTGACCGCAGTGGTGGTGAAGGCCAAGCGGTAACTATTCGTGGTTTTGGTCCACAATTTAATACTGTACTTGTAAATGGTCGTCAAATTGCGACAGACAGTGCAGGTCGTGAATTTAATTTTGATGTATTGGCGGCGGATCAAATCACCGGTGCTGATATTTATAAAAGTAATACAGCAACGCTTCAAGAAGGCGGCATTGGTGGTACGGTTAACGTAACTACAGCACGCCCTTTTGATTTTAGTGGTTTACATATTTTAGGTTCAGTTAAAGGTATGTAGAAAGCCTTTCTGAGGAAGTATCTCCATCAACATCATTTTTAATAAGTAATACGTTTAACGATGACAAGCTAGGTGTGCTTTTTGCCATCACTAATCAGCAACGTAAACTTCAAAACAACCAAATTTTAACGGCAGGTTGGCGCGGTGGCCAAACAATATCTAACCCAACTGATGGTGTATTATTTGAAAATGCCTACATTCCACGTAACTGGGACCAAGTAGTTGATGAGCAAGACCGTGAACGTACAAACGCAAGTTTAGTACTTCAATATGCACCATCTGACGATGTTACGATTACGGTTGATGGGATGATTTCAAAATTTGAAGTTGATTCGTCAGTGCGTGATTTAGCATCTTGGTTCGAACCAGACCGTGTAGGCAGCGCAACAATTGATGCTGAAACGGGTACGCTTTTAACTTTCTCTCAAGAAGTTGGCTTAGGCGCACCAAGTGGCGACCCTGCAAGTGATTTTGTATCACACACGCGTAACTCACGTGACGTAACCAACAAAGCATTTGGTATTAATGTTGACTGGCAAGTAAATGATTCATTAAAAGCAAAATTTGATGTATCTCGCTCAACAGCTGAAAACGACCGTGCAGGTAATGATCGTTTTAACGTAGTGGGTATTATTAACAGCTATACTTTTGACGGTACAGGCAGCATTCCTACCGTACAGCATGATGGCTTTGAAAATGGTTCATTGCCAGATCCAAGCCTAGCGCGTCTTCACTACAACGAAATTGGTAACCAATTTACTGATGAAGATGAAATCACTGAAGTAAAAGCCGATTTTGAATACGTGCCAGATAAAGGCCCAGTAGAGCGTATTAACTTTGGTGCTTATCGCCAAGAGCGTGAAAAATCTAGCTTCCAAATTTTTGGTAGCCAATGTCAATTTTGTGGTTACGGTACACAAGCACCGCTTGATGAAATTGATTTTGAAGCATATACAGCGAGTGATTACTTCCCTGGTTTAATCGATACATTTTATAGCTACGATGGCGATAAAATGCTTGATTACTTAGCCGATCAAGGTTTCCCAGTAGAGCCAACGCTACAAAATAACCGTTACACAATTAACGAAGACATCACTAGCTTATACATGGACTTTACGCTTGGTTTTGACTTAGCTGATATGCCAGTAACCGTTAATATGGGTGCTCGTTACTCTGAAACCGATATTGCAGTTGCTGCAATACAAAGCTTTATTAGCGATGTAGTTCCAACTTCAGATGCGACATTGTTTGCTAACGTATTTGGCCCTGCGACTAATATTGAACAAGGTACTAGCTACTCAAACTTACTACCGTCTTTCAACGTTAAGCTTGAGCTACAAGATAATATGATTTTACGTTTTGCCGCGTACGATAGTATTACTCGTCCAACTATGTCTCAGTTATCTCCAGCAACAAACTTTAACGAACCACGTCGTCAAAACTTAACGGCAAGTGGCGGTAATCCAGCACTTAAACCATTCCAATCAGAAAACTGGGATATCTCTTACGAGTGGTACTACAACGATGCTAACTTATTTAGCTTTGCAGTATTTAGTAAAGAAGTTGACGACTTTATTGTTACGTTAACGGGTGCAGAAACATACGAAATGTCTGACCGTTCAGGTCCTGATTTTGCGTGTACTACATGTACAGACCAAACAGATGACGAACTTATTGGTAGCTCAGAAGTTTACACTGTAAGCCGTCCTCAAAATGGTGAGTCTGCAACTGTAACCGGCTTCGAAGTGGGTGTTACTCACATGTTTGAAAATGGCTTTGGTTTTATCGCTAATGCGACTGTTGTGAATAGCGACATTAGTGTAGGTGATGATACAACTCAAACATTTGCACTTGAAGGTTTGGGCGATTCACAAAACTTAGTATTGTTTTATGAGCAAGACAACTGGCAAGCACGTGTTGCATTTAACAACCGTGAAGGCTTTTTACGCTTAGTTGATAACGGCTTCAATGGTGAACCAGTGAACGTAGAAACGTACGGCCAGTGGGATATTAGTGCAAGCTACGATATTAACGAAAACTTCACTATTTTTGCGGAAGGCATCAATATTACTGAAGAAGAGCTAGTACAAACAGGTCGTTTTGCTAACCAAATCTATTCAGTAGAAGATAATGGCTCACGTTACGCGTTTGGTATTCGCGGATCGTTTTAATTAATGATGGAGGCGTATTTTTCGCCTCTTAGTTTTCATTACAGCACCAAGGTGCTAATACCAATTAGGTTAATTTAGCAGTAATGTATATTAGTTAACCTAATTGGCTAAAATGAATACACATTAAATCAAAATGCCCTAAAGGGCATTTGTTGTATAAAACGTTATCAAAGATACTCAAAGAGTAGTCCATTATGAATAAAGCAATAAAAACAATCGCAGTAATTGGTGGCGGCACAGCAGGATGGTTGAGCGCTGCAATTATAGCTTCGTATCACCAAGGTAAAAATGGTGATGGCTTAAAAGTGATGTTGGTTGAATCGTCAGATATTCCAACAATTGGTGTAGGTGAAGGTACCTGGCCCACTATGAAAAACACACTTCAGCAAATAGGTTTGCGTGAAGTTGATGTATTTAAAGCCTGTAACGCTACCTTTAAGCAAGGTGGTAAATTTGTAAATTGGACGCACGGCAACAACGACTTTTACTACCATCCATTTACTGTACCGCTAGGCTACGGCCGCATAGATTTAGCCCCTTATTTAGATAATGTTGAAGACTTTGCACAGCAAACTAATTTTCAACATGATATTTGCGAAGCAAGCTTAGCCCCAAGAGGTATAGCGCAAGGTGAATATCAAGGTAACTGTAATTACGCTTATCACTTAGATGCCGGCGCTTTTGCAGAAATGCTTAAACAGCATTGTAAAAGTAAGCTTGGCGTAGAGCATATTATTGGTACTGTTGATCAGGTAAAACTTGATGACGATGGTGCAATAAATGAGCTTACTCTAAAAGATCAAACCCGCATTATAAGCGCCGATTTATTTATAGACTGTACTGGTTTTTCATCATTGTTATTAGGCCAAGCGCTCAACGTACCGTTTAAAAAAATGGACCACGTGCTATTTAACGACAGCGCACTGGCGATGCAAGTCCCTTACGATGAAAACGATGACTCCTTAGCCAGCCATACCATAGCAACAGCTCAAAACGCTGGATGGATTTGGGATATAGGTTTAACGCATCGTCGTGGTGTAGGGCATGTTTATTCAAGCAAATTTTTATCAGGCGATGAAGCAGAGCAAAACTTACGAAACTATTTAGGCGATGCAGCAAACGGTTTAACTGCCCGTAAAATTAGCTTTGAGTCGAGCTACCGTGAGAAGTTTTGGCATAAAAACTGTGTTGCAGTGGGTATGTCAGCAGGGTTTGTAGAGCCGCTTGAAGCAACCGCTATTATGCTTGTTGAAATTTCAGCACGCTTTGTAGCAGAGCATATGCCAGCAGATACACAAGTAATGCCTATTGTAGCTAAACGCTTTAACGAGCAAATGGACTACCGCTGGCAGCGCATTATCGACTTTTTAAAGCTCCATTACATGCTAACCAAGCGCCCAGAACCTTACTGGCAAGCACATGTACATCCGGACACTATTCCACAAACCCTGCAAGAAGATTTACTGCTTTGGGGAAGCCGTGGCCCGCTTATTCAAGATTTTCATGGCGCATTAGAGTTATTCCCAGCCGCCAGCTACCAGTACGTTTTATATGGTATGGGCTTCAAACCAGACTTTACTAAACAGGCTTATTTGTATTCACAAGACGCGCAAGCCAAACAAATAATTGAACGTAACAGCCAGCTTACACAGCAGNTGGTTAGCGGCTAACCCAGTTTAAGGATGTGTAACTATGGCTATTAGTGAACTAGTAAACACCAAACACCAAACATTAAAAATTAACCCTAATGCAGGTGTTGAATATGCAAAAACGCAGCATTTAGTTAATTTAAGAGCTAACGAAGTGGCAAAAGCTGCATGCGACTTACCTATATTTTTAGCGCGAAATGCGCAAAACGGCAGTTATACCGTATCGGGTTTAACAAGCTTTAGTGCTGGGCAAAGTTTATTGGTTAATAACAACCAGTGGCAGGCGCTTTACACACCGGTATGTATACAAACTCACCCTCTTTATTTAATGACCCGTGAAGCAAATAGCAGCGACTACTTTATTGCGATTGATGATCAAAGCTCAGCCGTAAATACGCAGCAAGGCGAGGCACTATTTGATGCTAAAGGTAACCCAAGCTTATTTTTAAATTCACAGCAAAAGCTACTTGAAAGCGATTCAAAAAATGATTATCAAACGTATCAATTTACCCAGGAAGTAGCGCGCTTAGGGCTTATTAAAAACATAGATATTGTATTGCAGTTTGAACAAGGCGAAACCCAAACTATTCAAGGTTTGAGCACCGTTGATGAAGACAAACTGCAAACTTTAGATAGCGATACTGTTGCAAACTTACACAAGCAAGGTTACCTAAGTGTGCTTAACAGTATGCTTATTTCACTGTTTCAGTTAAATGCATTGGTAAAGCTGCACAACCAACGTCCCGAACTTATGCCTTTAAAGCAAATTAAGTTAGAACTAAGTCGAGATGCGCACGCGCTGTAGCGTGCACTTTTTTATTACACAGATATTGCGCGTAACGCGTAGGAGACACACACATGTCAGATAACATTTTACAGCTGGTGGTTTTTGTTTTTGTCACCGCTTTAATTGGTGGCCTTACTTATTGGAAATGCCGAGGCCAAAATCGTAATAACGGACAAAGCCAAATCAAAGAGTATTTTTTAGCGGGCGGTGGCCTTACTTGGATGTTTGTTGCATGTTCAATAACATTAACTAATTTAAGTACCGACCAACTAGTAGGTATGAATGGTAACCAAATGGCTTTACTAGTTTGGTGGGAGCTTGCAGCAATTATAGGTTTGATTATTTTAGCCAAAGTGTTTATTCCTGTTTATTACAAATACAACTGTACAACGACCACAGAGCTTTTAGAAAAGCGCTATAACAACAAACATATTCGCGCTGTTATTGGGGGATTATTCTTTTTAGGTAATGCACTTATTTACATGCCAGCGGTAATTTACTCAGGTGCGCTGTTTATGCAAACCATGTTTAAGGTTGATATTCCGCTAATGTATATTGCCACCGCATTTGCCATTGTAGGTGCTATTTATGCGTTTTTTGGTGGTCTACGCGCAGTTGCAGTGTCTGATACTTACAACGGTTTACTGGTACTGGGTATGGCTGTTTTAGTGGTGTTTTTAGCACTAAATGCCATTGACTATGACTTTACGGGTATTCCTGAGGAGCGCTTAACACTCATAAGCGATGCTGATTCACCTATTCCATGGCCAACACTTTTAACCGGTATGATCTTTATTCAAATGTATTACTGAGGTACTAATCAAACAATTACACAACGAGCCATGGCTGCTCCTAATGTTAAAGAAGCACAAAAAGGGATATTTGCCGCAGCGGGAATTCGTTTTTTAATCGTCCCTGCAATTGTGGTATTACCGGGTATTATTTCGTTTAAACTTTACGGCGATATTGGCGACGCTGCTTATGGTCGAATTGTAGGTGATGTAATGCCAGCATGGTTAACCGGTGTGTTTGCAGCTGCAATGGCAGCGGCAGTGCTGTCTACTTACAACAGCTTATTAAATTCAGCTACAGCACTATATGTATGTGACATTCACGAAGCTTACTTTAATAAAGAGCCAAGTGTTGTAAAGCTAAGTGGTTACGTAACATTGCTACTAACAAGCTTATCACTGGTACTTGTACCAATTTACCAGCAAGCAGACAGTATTATTAACTTGCTACAGCAATTAAATGGCTTATTAAGTATGCCTATATTCTCAATTTTTGTAGTGGGCTTATTATTTAAAAATGTTGATGCACGTGCAGGTATTGCAGCAGTAATTTTAGGTGTTGTAATGTACGGCATGCTTACGTTTGCAAACTCCCCACTACATACTGACATTCATTACATTCACTTAATGCCAATTACACTGATTGTATGTGTAGCTTTTGCATTGATAGTAAATAAAGTGGTATTTGGTTTGAATGCGCAGTGGGCAGGTAAAACACCGGCACTTGATGACGCAGGACAAGTACAAGTACAAAAATAGATTATAAATAGTTTAAGCTGACAAAATCGGTCATGGGGCAACTCTGGCCGATTTTTTATATATATTAAAAGCAATAACAGAGCTTTAAAGTGAGGGTTAGTTTAATACCTTTTATTACAGTAGTACTTCCAGTGAGTTTATCTGACTATTTGCGATGTAAAGACTATCAAAACCTAATTTATATGATATATACCATTATTATTATTGGGTGTCACCATCTGATAGATTGTGGCTCAAGCAAAGAGATACATTTAGTAAATAGTGTAGCTTACTAATTTTCGTTATATTTATAACTCACACAATGAACAAGAGGATAGGAAAATCATGGCCGACACTAAATCATTTTATCGATTAGACAGTGTAAACAGCACCGTTATTTTCGACTGCCAGAGCAAAACACCGGCATTACTGTACTTTGGTAAACGCCTATCTGAGCAAACAACAGAAACAATGCTTACTCAGCTAGCTACCCGTCAAGAAGTAAAATGTGCCGTGGTTGAAGAAGCGCCTATTTCTCTATCTCCTTTATTAGGCGAAGGCTTTACTGGCGCGCCAGGGCTTGAGCTAGTAAATGACTCAATCGCATGGTCAGTTGGGCCAGAGCTTCAAGAAGTGCGTCAGCCTTCAAGTGCGACTGTTGAGTTTGTAAGTGTAGATAAGCTTCGTGGTATTGAAGTCGTGCACAGCATTACGCTTGACAACAACAGTGACGTACTAAGTGCACATACTGTATTAACTAATTTAGGTGACTCACCACTGGGCGTTAATTTTTGCGCCGCGCCAACATTTCAATTGCCAGACAGCGTAAGTAAAATAGTGAGCTTTGAAGGTCGTTGGGCAAACGAATTCCAGCGTCAATCTGTTGATTTAGTGCTTGGTAGCTTTGTACGTGAAAACCGTAAAGGCAAAACATCACACGATGTGTTTCCTGGTTTATTAGTGCATAACGAAAATGCAGGCGAGCAACACGGCGAATGTTACGGCTTTCATTTAGGTTGGAGCGGCAACAATAAACTACGCGCAGAGCTTTTAGCTGAAGGTCGTCGTTATGTACAAATGGGTGAGCTATTACTTCCTGGTGAGCTTACGCTTGCTAAAGGTCAAACGTATCAAAGCCCGAGCATTTATGGCTCGTTTTCAAGTGAAGGTTTTAGCGCGCTTTCTCGTAATTTTCATCGTTTTGTTAAAGCTAATTTACTTAGCCAAGCTCAACGTGAAAAAGCGCGCCCTGTGCATTACAACACGTGGGAAGGTATTTACTTTGATCACGACGTAGACACGCTTAAGCAGTTAGCCGACAAAGTAGCGCCGTTAGGTATTGAGCGTTTTGTACTTGATGATGGCTGGTTTAAAGGCCGCCGTGGCGACAATGCAGGCTTAGGTGATTGGACAGTAGATTACAAAATTTACCCAGATGGCTTATCGCCAGTCATTGATCATGTTAATAGCTTAGGTATGGAGTTTGGTATTTGGTTTGAACCAGAAATGGTCAACCCTGATAGCGATTTATACCGCGCGCATCCAGATTGGGTTTTAGGCTCTCAAAACAACGAGCAGCTAAGCTTTAGAAATCAGCTAGTACTTGATTTAACGCGCTCTGAGGTTGTTGAGTACCTATATAAAGCGATTGACGATATTTTAGTTGAATACCCAACTATTAAGTACATTAAATGGGACATGAACCGCGATATTAACCATGCGGGTAATTTTGATGGCAAGCCTGCTGTGCATCAGCAAACATTGGCACTTTATCGTTTAATTGACCGTATTAAAGCGGCGCACCCTGGTCTTGAAATAGAAAGCTGTTCGTCAGGTGGTGCACGTGTAGATTACGGCGTACTTGCACACACAGACCGTGTATGGACGTCAGATTCAAACGATGCGCTTGATCGCCTTGAAATACAGCGTGGATGTTCGTTCTTCTTCCCATCGTCGGTAATGGGTGCACATGTAGGCCCACGCGATTGTCATATCACAGGGCGTAATGTAAGTATTGAAATGCGTGCTGCGGTATCAATGTTTGGCCACATGGGAATCGAAATGGACCCACGTGAACTGACCGATCACGAATACAATGCACTTAAAGCGGCAATAGCACTACACAAAGAGCATCGTGAGTTTATTCATAGCGCCGATTTATACCGCCTAGATAGCGACGATTTATCTATTAACTTTGGTTTAATCGATGCGCAAAAAACAAAAGCGTTATTTGCCTATAACAGCGTTCGCGAAACACCGCGTACAGCGCCTAATAAGCTTCGTTTTGTTGGCCTAGATGCTGATGCGCAGTACACACTTAATTTAGTGTGGCCGGTAAAATTTGAAGAGTATCGTCCATCTTCTATTGCTGCGGTAAATGGTCAAACATTTACCGGTGAAGCGTTAATGCAGTTTGGTTTACAAATGCCAATTTCATTCCCGCAAACATCGCTTATATTTGAGCTTAACAAAGCTTAAATTTAACTAAGAGCAGTAAAGGGCGAAAATCGCTTTTATGCTGCTCTATTGAGATATCAGTAGTCAGCTCTATATTGTTTAGGGCTGGCTTTTTTATACCCTTAGTAAGCTAATTTAGTAAATTAACTTAGTAAACTCAAAAGTATCGAAAATAAAGTGGTTACGCTTGCGCGTAATTTTGCTTGTTACCCAACCAACGTTGAATTAGTGGGTCAACAACCTCTGGGTGTTGCTTAAGCATTTGCTGTGCAATCGGTCTTACTTGATTAAGTATGTGCTTATCACGAGTAAGATCGGCAATTTTAAACTCGGCTAACCCTGTTTGTTTTGTACCGAGTACTTCACCAGGGCCACGAATTTCTAAATCGCGCTCTGCTATCACAAAACCATCGTTACTATCGCGTAGTACACCTAATCGCTTTTGAGCAGTATGAGACAGTGGTGCGTGGTATAAAAGCACGCAATGCGATGCCGTAGCGCCACGGCCAACTCGCCCACGTAACTGATGCAGCTGTGCTAAGCCTAAGCGCTCAGGGTTTTCTATAATGATTAAGCTCGCATTAGGGACGTCTACACCAACTTCAATAACCGTAGTGGCTACTAATACGTGTATGTTTCCTGCCTTAAACTCGCTCATAATGGCTTGTTTTTCAGCTGATTTCATTCGCCCATGTACTAAGCCTACGTTTAGCTCTGGTAGCGCTTCTTTTAACTGCAGTGCGCTGTCTTCGGCGGCTTGGCATTGCAGTACTTCAGATTCATCAATAAGTGTACACACCCAATAAACTTGGCGGCCTTGCTCGTTACACGCTAATTTAACGCGGGCAATAATATCGTCTCTGCGAGTATCAGGAAGTGCCACTGTTGTGATTGGCGTACGCCCAGGTGGCAGCTCATCAATCACAGAGGTTTCTAAGTCGGCATAGGCGGTCATAGCGAGTGTACGTGGAATGGGTGTTGCGGTCATGACTAGTTGATGAGGGTAACAATCACCAAACTTACCTTTTTCACGCAGTGATAAACGCTGGTGGACACCAAAGCGGTGTTGTTCATCAATAACTATAAGCACTAAGTTATTAAACTTAACTTCATCTTGAAATAAAGCGTGAGTACCTACAATCATTTGCGCTTCACCAGAGGCTATTTTTTCAAGTGTTGCTACGCGCTCTTTGCCTTTTGTTTTACCGCCAAGCCAAGCAACTGTTATACCTAGTTGATTAAACCACGTTGTAAAATTAACACCATGTTGCTCTGATAAAATTTCAGTAGGAGCCATTAAAGCGACTTGAAAGCCCTGCGCAATGGCTGTTAGTGCACTAAGTGCTGCTACTAGGGTTTTACCTGAGCCTACATCGCCTTGTACTAAACGCATCATGGGATACGCGTGTTGCATGTCACCTTTAATCTCAGCAACTACGCGGCTTTGCGCATTTGTGGGTGCAAAAGGAAGTTGCTCTAAAAATTGGCTTTCTAATGTGTTTACCGGATTTAATGCCACGGCTTTAACTTGTTGCCCTTGCTCTCGCACTTTTAATAAGCTGAGGTTTTGAGCAAGTAACTCCTCGAATACAAGGCGCTGTTGAGCAGGGTGAGTACCTTGCTCTAATGCAGTTACATCAACATCATTTGGTGGGCGGTGCAGTAATAATAAGGCGTCACTTAGTGGCATATTTGATGGCTGCCACTGTGAAGGCAGTAGTTCTTCTACTGAGTATTTATTTAGTAAATCAATAGCCTGTTCGCTTAAAGCTCTAATCGATAGTTGCTTTAAACCTTCGGTAGTTGAATAAACGGGCGTTAATGTTGTCGCTACCGGCTGCTCGTTAGAGGTATCGCTGATGCTGTATTCAGGATGACTCATTTCAAAGCCAACACGGCCACGGCGCACTTCACCAAAGCAACGTATTATTTTACCAGCGCTAAATGCGTTTTTTTGTGCAGCGGTAAAATTAAAAAATCGTAGTGTTAGCCTGCCAGTACCATCATTGATTTGGCAAACAAGCATGCGCCTTTTACCAAACGTAATTTGGCTTGTTTCAATTGTTGCTTCAACACTCACGTGGCTATGTAGTGACAACTCATTAATCGCGTATAAGCGAGTGCGATCTTCATAGCGAAGTGGCAAATGAAAAAGCATATCTTGCACAGTTAAAATACCTAGCTTTAACAAACGCTCAGCCATTTTTGGGCCGACCCCTTTGAGCTCTGTAATTGGGTATTGATTTAAGCTAGGTTTAGACAAATTATATCAATCTTATTATTTGTGAATAAGTTAAGTGTACTTACAGAGCTTTAGTCCATCAAGTATGTTTTAAAGCTTGCCAAAATTGCTCGTCAGCGACGATTTCGCCGTTTTCATCAAGTGCGGGGTAGGGTAATTTTTTTTGTTTACACTGCCTTGCGATAATAGGGTGGCAGCCTTCAAAGTAAAGTGGATGTTTAACTTCGGCGCTCAACATATCTCTATTATATAAACCAGCCAGCTCGCGTTGGCGCTGTGCTTCAAACAATATTAGCGCAGCAGCGACTGAAACATTTAGTGATTGCACCATGCCTTGCATTGGAATAATAATATTTTGATCGGCATATTCTAGGGCTTTTTCTGAGATCCCCGTTTTTTCTTGTCCAACAATAATAGCCGTTGGCTTGGTGTAATCTACTTCTCTAAAATCAACGGCATCTTCTGATAAGTGAGTCGCTAATATTTGTATTTCTGGATTGCGTTCACGCATTGCAGTAACAGCATCATCAATATTTCTATGTAAGTGCGTCTCTAGCCAGTTTTTACTGCCACCTGAGGTATTATTTGTTAGCCATTTTTGCTTTTCAGGCCATACAGCATGTACGTGATGACAACCAACCGCATCAGCACTTCGTACTATTGCAGATAAGTTATGGTGTTTGTGCACGTCTTCTAAGCACACGGTTAAGTCTGTTTGACGGCGCGAAAGTACGTCTTCGATTCTTTGGTAGCGAGTTTGCTGCATGGTTATCCTCTTTTTTCGGCAATTATACGAGATTTTTGCAGTTAAGGCATTACCGTACGGCTAATTGGATTTTGTAGAGAAATCAGTGTTTCTGTTGATTGAATGGCTTCTATTGCTTGTATCTTATTAATCAGCACATCTTGTAAGTGATCAATGGACTTTGTCATTACCTTTATAAATATACTGTAGTTACCTGTTGTGTAATAAGCCTCTACCACTTCCTCCAATGCTTCTAGCTTTATAAGTGTTTGTGGGTAATCACGTGCGTTATTTAAATTAATACCTATAAAGCAACACACATCGTAGCCTAGCTGTTTAGTATTAATCGTTAATTGGGTGCCTGTAATGATCCCTGCTTGCTTCATTTTTTCAATTCTTACGTGAATCGTCCCTGCGCTTACATTAAATCTTTTTGCTAATTCGGCGTACGCAGTACGGGCATTTGCCATTAATGCATGAAGTATCTGTTTATCGAGATTATCGATTAAATAATTTTCCATTATATTTTTCTTATAAAATTATCGAATATATGATTTTTATACCACTTAATTGATGGTTTTAATATCTTAAAGCTATTTTTATTGTGGGATATTGAATTAATTAATCAAATCGTTACATTAACCTCATTAAAGGTGCTCATTAGGGCGCTTTTTATCAATTAAGCAAGTAACAATAACTGGGAATGAGGCCAATTATTATGAGTTCACACTATGTGCAGCAACAGCAGCAAATAAGTAAAGTTAAGCAATTTTTTTCACAGCAACTAGAAACCCAACTTGGGCTGGTTGAGGTTCAAGCCCCTATTTTGGCTAAAGTAGGTGACGGCACGCAAGATAACTTAAGCGGCCATGAAAACGCAGTTGCTGTAAATGTAAAAGCGATTACAGATAGTCGCTACGAAGTGGTGCATTCATTAGCTAAGTGGAAACGTAAAACACTCGCAACTTATGGCTTTGGTGTTGGTGAGGGTATTTACACTCAAATGAAAGCTTTGCGCCCAGATGAAGATTCATTAAGTCCTATTCATTCTGTATATGTTGATCAATGGGATTGGGAAAAAGTAATTAACGAAACCACAGAGCGTTCGCTGGCAACACTAAAGCAAACTGTTCAATCTATTTATAAAGGGATAAAAGAGACGGAAGCTTTTGTAAGTGAGTCTTATGGTTTGACGCCTTTTTTACCGGACGACATTAAGTTTGTGCACAGTGAAGAGCTACGTAAAATGTACCCTGACTTTAGCGCTAAACAACGCGAAAAAGCCATTGCACAAGAATATGGTGCTGTATTTTTAATTGGTATTGGTGGCGCGCTTGGTGATGGCAAAATCCATGATGTAAGAGCCCCAGATTACGATGATTGGTCTACGCCGACATGCGAGCAATACACGGGTTTAAATGGTGATATTTTAGTATGGAATCCAGTACTTGAAGACGCTTTTGAAATTTCATCAATGGGTATACGCGTAAGTCCTGAAGTTTTAAAAGCGCAGTTAAGGGTTACTGGAGATGAAGACCGCTTAGAGTTTGATTGGCATAAAGCGCTACTACAAAGTAAATTTCCGCAAACAATTGGGGGTGGAATAGGGCAGTCGCGCTTGGCTATGCTCTTGCTACAAAAGCAGCATATTGGTCAAGTACAAGTGGGTGTATGGCCGCAGCAAACACATGCTGAGGTAAGCGGTTTACTTTAAATGTGAATAAATTTGAGTGCTCAATAGAGCACTCAGTTATTAGCTTGTTTTGAACTCTATTTCAATTTTGTTATTCAAAAGCTTAACGTTGCACGGAGGGTAATTGCGGATTGTTTTAAGTACTTTATCAAAAATATGAATCTCTACACCTGAATGCAAAACAGAATTTACCGCTAAATTAGCGTCGTTAAGTAAATCGTGTAAGTCGTGATCTAAGTTTGAAAGACGTTTTTCTAATTGCTCTGCCTGCTCACAATAATGCTTTTGAGTAGCACCAATTTTAGTAATTAATAGTTTTTTCTTTTCGGCATCTTTCACTAAATCAGTTTTTTCTAGTGCTGCTTGCAACGTGTCTAGCTGTGCATCTGTTTTAGCTAAGTCTTTAAAGCAATTATCAGTATCTGCTGTTATTTCGGCGCCAGAAGCCGCTAGGTTAATAATCACTTTAGCACCTGATTCATTCCCTATTTCGCCAGCAATGAGGGTCGTTGCATCAAGTATTTCGCCACCAAATATTTTACCCTTAGGTAAGTCGGATTGACCAACTTGCAGTAAGCGTTTAGCTTTCATTACACAGTGGCTTGTTTGGCGATCAATAAAAATATTATTTGCTTCTAGGTAGCAATACTGTGAATGGGATACGTGAATATCACCTCGTGCAATAAGCTTACAAGACAGTGATTGTTCGTCGGCTTTTTGATGGCCAATAATGCCTTGTTTAACGGTGATGTTTCCGCCTGCGGTAAGCTCTCCTGATTCAACAGTGCCAAATATAGTAATATCGCCTTTGGCTGTTACTTTCATTCCAGGGTCTATATTGCGGGTAACAATAACACTGCCTTGAAAGTCTATGTGGCCGCTTTTTACGTTTACATCTGAAATGGTAAAAATATCGTCGACACGCATACCATTATTAATTTCAACCGGAACACCTGCAATAGTAGAGACTAGTTCAAGCGGATTCAGCTTTGATATTTCGGTGCCTTCGCCTGCCACTAATTGTTTATTTTCTCCGGGTTTTGCGGGCAGTATGTCACCTATTACGGTGAAGCCTTCTTTACCAGGGGTTGCTGGTTGTTGGCGAATAAGCACAGAGCCTGGCTCTACGCTTGCAAGCTTGCCAAAGTCGCGCATATCCACGCTGCCATCTTCTTTGAGCTTGGGGGTTTTTAAACGGTCTTTTAAAGTCTCTACGGTTGTTATTAGTTTAGTGGCCAAACCATCACTTGGGAGTCTGCCTTTAGCTAATACTCCCTTAACGACAGAACCCGCTGTATGCTCAAACTGTTTTTGCAGTAGCAACTCTAAAAATGCTTGCTTATAGCCACGCACAATTCCTGCTTTAACGAGTTGTTTTTTTGCATCTTCTAAACTTAATAATTTTCCGCCTTGGGCAAGGGTTAGCTCGCCAATGGCCAACATTTTATCGTCGCTAATTGTTACATTTAAAGTGGCATTGTGTTTTGTTGCTACAACCAGAGTGTGTTGTGTGTTTTCGTTTTTAAAAAAATCATTAATAGCGTCATGATCTATTTTGCAGTCGTAAAAAGCTGACTTTTCGAGAGCCTCTAAAATAAATGCAGCGCTGGGAGGAATATGTTCTTTTACATCAAGTAAAACATTTCCATTGTTGGCAAGCTTAAACACGAGTTAATCCTTTTTTACTACTTAAGTTAAGTTTGTTTTTTAAAACACAACTACAGATTGCTAGAAATTTACATTTGAGTCAAGAGGTCACAGAGAACGAAGTGCTAAGAGGGAAAGAAAGGCTATAGAGAGGCTCTATAGCCTGTAATACTTAATTGGTAGAAGGAAGTTCCATTATTCCATCTATTTCAACTTGTGCACCTTTTGGAAGTGCACGAACACCTAATGCAGCTCTCGCTGGGTAAGGTTGCTTAAAGTATTGGCTCATCACTTCATTTACAGTAGCAAAGTTAGATAAATCAGTTAGATAAATATTTATTTTCACTAAATCTTGAATTTGCCCGCCTGCTTCTTCACATACCGCAGTGATATTTTTAAATACCTGATGCGTTTGCTCACTAAAGTCTTCTGAAATCATTTCCATCGTTTCTGGCACTAATGGAATTTGACCAGATAAATAAACAGCGGTACCTACTTTAACTGCTTGGCTGTAAGTGCCAATGGCAGCAGGTGCTTTGTCGGTAGAGATAAATGCTTTATTCATGTGTTTCCTATTTTACTTTTTACGATAGACTTTTTGTACATCAGGCATAACGCGAATGCGGCGCATGATGTTAGCAACGTGGATACGGTTTTTAACGGTAACCCCTAAATCTATCACGTATAAATTACTTTCTTTTTCATCGGTGGTAATTTCTACAATATTGGCTTGGGTTGTAGTAACAACATTGGTTAATTTAGCCAGAGCCCCCTGATGATTAATAATTTCAACTCTCAGAGCTGCAATATATTCTTTCTCTGGGTTGTCGTCCCATTTTACAACTAAGTATTTAGAGCGCTCATTTTCCCAGCCACGGATGTTTTTACATTCTTGGCGGTGAACGGTCAGGCCCTTACCTTGGCTTACATGAGCTGTAATAGCGTCGCCAGGTACAGGTCGGCAACACTTAGAGTAATTAACTAGCATGCCCTCAGTACCAATAATGGTCGCTTTGGCTTGGCTGGTAATATCAGTTAAGTCGTCACTGTCATTTTGTAATAGGCGTTTGGCAATTAACATGCTCATTAGGTTACCAGAGCCAATTTCTACAAGTAATTCAAGGAGCGTTGTTAGTTCGTGCTCCTCAAGTACTCTCGCTATATTTTCATCAGCAATGCTATCTAGTTTGTTTTCACCTAACGCTGAATCAAGTAAGCGGCGCCCTAAAAGCATAGCTTCTTCATGATGCTGGCTTCTAAGGTAATTACGAACGCCCAAACGCGCTTTACCAGTAACAATAAAGTTTAGCCATGTTGCATTAGGGTGGGCACCTGAGCTTGTTATTATCTCTATAGTTTGCCCTGTATCTAAGGGCCTACTTAAAGGGTGCGGCTTGCGATTAACGCGCGCGCCTACACAGGTGTTGCCTACATCTGTATGCACGGCATAGGCAAAATCGACTGCGGTAGCACCCATCGGTAGCTCAACAATACGCCCATCTGGTGTAAATACGTAAATTTCTTCTGGGAATAGCTCAGTTTTTACATTTTCAATAAATTCAAATGATGAACCCGCACTTTGCTGAAGCTCTAATAAGCTCTGCATCCACTGGCGAGCACGTTGCTGCGAAGTATTACCTGCACCATCACCTGCTTTTTTATACATCCAATGCGCCGCTACACCTTTGTCGGCCATATGATCCATATCGTGAGTACGAATTTGAATTTCAACAGGTATACCGTGTGGACCAACTAATGAAGTATGAAGCGATTGGTAACCGTTTGTTTTTGGTACTGCAATATAATCTTTAAAGCGTGTTTCAATAGGTTTATAAAGACTATGAGCTACACCTAATACACGATAACACGTATCCATAGAGTCAACTGCAATTCTAAACGCGTAAATATCCATAACTTCGTTAAATAGCAGTTCTTTATTAAGCATTTTTTTATAAATACTATATAAATGTTTTTCACGGCCAGACACAGTTGCTTTAATGCCTGATTCTTCAAGACGTGCTTCTATTTCATGCTGGATATTAGTAATAACTTCTTTGCGATTACCGCGTGCTTTAGCAACTTCCGATTTAAGTGCGCGATGACGCATAGGATATAACGCTTGAAAACCTAAGTCTTCAAGCTCATTTTTAATATCGTGAATACCTAAACGGTTTGCAATTGGTGCGTAAATTTCTAGTGTTTCACGTGCTATTCTGCGGCGCTTATCTGGGCGCAATGCGCCTAAAGTACGCATATTGTGTGTTCTATCAGCAAGCTTGATTAAAATGACTCGAATATCCTGAGTCATTGCCATAATCATTTTGCGGTAGTTCTCAGCTTGGAATTCTTTTTTATCTTTAAAGCTAAGCTTATCGAGCTTACTCACACCTTCAACTAGCTCTGCAACAGTTTCGCCAAATATCTCGGCTAAATCTTGCTGACTAAAATCAGTATCTTCAATTACATCATGCATTAGCGCGGCCATGAGCGTTTCATGGTCAAGATGCATGCCTGCAAGAATTTGGGTTACTTCTACTGGGTGCGTTATGTAAGGTTCGCCACTCGAGCGAGTTTGTCCTTCATGGGCCTCTCGGGCTACCACGTAAGATTTTTGAACCAGCTCTACATCAGCAGCGGGCAAGTATTCTGAGATTTTCTTTTTAAGACCTTCAAAAAGATACATTCACACTCCAATGTTCTAGTGAAGCAAATTAGGTAAGTTACGAATATACGATGAAAAGAGAGGATTGCCAACGGCTATAGTAGAAATACTGCGCCGTTGGCTAAATCAGACCGGGAGGTTGATTATTGGTTGCCACCAACAATAGCAGCAACAGCAGCTAATTCAGCTGCTTCTTGGTGTTGTTGTTCTTCACGGTCAATTAAGTCCATTGAAGAGCTATCAACTAAACCTAGTTCAATTTCACGTAAAGCAACTACCGTTGGCTTATCGTTTTCAGGGTCTACTAGTGGAGTTTTACCACCAACAGCAATTTGGCGGGCACGACGAGCCGCAACTAAAATTAAGTCAAAACGATTACCAACTGCATCTACTGCATCTTCAACTGTTACGCGGGCCATCACAGCACTCCAAAAATAATTTAAATCAAAGACGTAGTTTACTGCAAGCAGCCACTTTCGCCAATAGCCAGTGTTCAATTTTTATCAGTTTTACTTGTCTAAGCCTGATTTAAATAGACTTAAATTATTTAAGCAGGCTATTTAGTAAAACTTGATGGCGTTCTTCTTGCGCTTTTAGGGTTAAGCGCTGAGCCATTACAATCATTTCTATGTCGCCAAGCGCGCTCTCAAAGTCATCATTAACAATTACATAGTCGTATTCGTTATAATGTGATGTTTCAGATTGTGCTTTTGCCATACGAGAGGCAATAACCTCAGCCGAATCTTGGCCACGATTATTTAAGCGTTGCTCTAACTCTTCTTTTGAAGGAGGTAGTATAAAAATAGTTTTTACGCTTGGCATTATTTCGCGCACTTGTTGCGCGCCTTGCCAATCAATATCTAAAAACACATCAATACCCGCATCAAGTTGCGACTCAATAGCCTGCTTTGATGTGCCGTAGTAATTGTCAAACACTTGGGCCCATTCAAAAAAGTCATCTTTGGCAATAAGCGCTTTAAACTCATCTGTAGATGCAAAGTGATAATGCACACCATTTTCTTCGCCTGGGCGAGGGGCGCGAGTTGTATGTGATACAGATACTTTCATATCAGCGTGTTTTTTTAATAACGCATTGATTAAGCTTGATTTACCAGCACCTGAAGGGGCTGATAAAATAAATAAGTTACCGCGAGTTTGTGCCATGCTTTTCTCTACCTAAAAATAAACAGGCTTGGATTACAAGTAAACCAAGCCTTTAATTAACTGCATTGTACTTTAATTAGCTCACCTTGCTCAAGTTAGACGTGCTCAAGTGAGCCATGCCCAAATTGAAGTGGGAGTGTTAGACTTTAAATAAAATTGCAATTTAAAATTGCCAACAGAACTAGCCGCTAGATATAAGTATTTGATAAGGTGAAGTATCACCTATTAAAGGAGCCTTTATGCTTAATAAAACCTTATTTACCGCACAACAAGTAAGAGATAATGAAGCTTTAGCGGCTAAAAATAGTCATTGCGATTTATTTACCCTAATGCAGCGAGCAGGCGAGGCTGTATATAAGCAATGGCAGTTATTTGATGTACAGCATACATTAGTCATTGTTGGCCATGGTAACAACGCTGGAGACGGTTACGTTGTAGCTAGGCTTATTATGCAAGCAGGTAAAAAGGTAACAGTATGCGCTGCTGAACCTGATAAAGCATTAAACGGTGATGCTGCAAAAGCGCAGCAGCTATGGATAGAAGCGGGTGGGGTGGTTTCTCATTTTACAAAAGATGCTCTTAATGAGTGCGATATCGTTATTGATGCGCTCCTTGGTACTGGGCTTAATAGCGCCGTGCGCGATAATTTTGCGAATATAATTAACGCTGTAAATAACAGTGGTAAGCCCGTAATAAGCATTGATATTCCATCAGGCATTGAAGCAAATACAGGACAGCCTTTAGGTTGCGCAGTACAAGCTACTTCAACCGTTACTTTTGTAGGTATAAAGCAAGGGCTCACAACGACGGCAGGTAAACAACATAGCGGTAAGTTAGTTTTTGATGATTTAGCAATTGGTGATGCGTTTACTTGTATAGCTCAGTCATCAGGAACCTTGATAAATATTAATAGCTTTAAAGGAATAGCCACGCGGGCAATCAATAGTCACAAAGGCAGCCATGGCAAGCTTTTATGTGTTGGTGGTAATCAAGGTACTGCAGGTGCAATTAGGTTAAGTAGTGAAGCAGCTCTTAGAACGGGTGCTGGCATGGTAAGGGTGTATACACACGAAAGCTCAATAACACCTATTAGTATTGGCAGACCAGAGCTTATGGTAAGCAGTAATAACCTACATCAAGCGCTAGAGTGGGCAAGCTGTGTTGTTATTGGCCCAGGGCTTGGGCAAGACGAGTGGGCACAACAAACATTCGATGAAGTAATGCAATATTGCCAAAACAATAAAATGCCATTGGTTATAGATGCAGACGCCCTTAATTTACTCGCTAAGCAAGCCTCATCGTATATGTTAGAGCAATGCGTACTTACGCCACATCCAGGCGAAGCTTCGCGACTGCTAAGTGTTAGTACCAGCGACATAGAATCAGACCGCTTTAATTATGCCCGCCTTTGCGCCAAGCGCTATAACGCGACTTGTGTATTAAAAGGCGCTGGAACATTAATAGATAATGCCCAGCACACGTGGGTATGTGAAGATGGCAACCCAGCACTGGCAGTTGGCGGCAGTGGCGACGTACTCACTGGTATTATTGGGGCATTACTTGCTCAAGGTTTAACTATTGATGAAGCAGCACGTTATGGTGTAACACTGCACGCTAAAGCTGGTGATACCGCAAGTGAGCAAGATGGGCAAAGAGGAATGCTACCCAGTGATTTATTCGCAATTGTAAGAGAGTTAGTTAATAAAGTGACGTGAGTTTAAGCGTCACTTTACATAACTAATTATTAAGCTGCAGTAAATCCCATTTTGTACCATATAGGTCTTCAAAAACCACTACGGTGCCATAGGGTTCTACTCTAGGCTCTTCGTTAAATGTAACACCTTTAGAAAGCATTAAATTATAATCTCGCCAGAAATCATTAGTATGCAAAAATAAAAACACGCGACCACCCGTTTGATTACCAATAGCGCTAATTTGTTTGGGCGTTGTGGCTTTAGCAAGCAGTAGATTAGTCCTGCTCGAATTAGCTCTGTTTGAACAAGCCCCGTTTGAATTTGGAGGTGAAATTAATACCCAGCGTTTACCATCTCCTAAATCAGTATCCTCGACTAACTCAAAGTTGAGCTTTTGAGTATAAAACTCAATGGCATCGTCGTAGTCCTTAACAACTAATGCAATGCCGCTTATATGCTGTTGAACGTTAGTCATGTTTGGTTTACTCCGTACTATTAAATAAATGTACTTTTTATCATATTTAGTAAACGATCAAGTAGGGTATATGCTCGCAGTATGTAGCTTATTTATAGGTATAAATTAAACAGTAACAATCTGGTTTATAATAAAAAGCAAAACCCAGCCGAGGCTGGGTTTACTTTAAGTCGAGTTTTAGCGTTAAATGCATAAAATGTTTATCTGTGTAATTCGCCAGTACGTTCTGGTTGATAGGTTACTTCTTTTATTTTTACCTTTATTAAGCCGCCACTCGGTTTAGGCCACTCAATTTCATCGCCTTGGTTTAGCCCAAGTAATGCGCTACCAACGGGGGATAATATCGATATTTTATCGCCGCTAGAGTCACTGTTTTTTGGGTACACTAAGGTTAACGTAAATTCTTCTTTAGAAGACTCAACAATAAAGTTTACAGTTGAGTTCATTGTTACAACTGACGATGGCATATCTTTAGGTTCGACTATTGCCGCTCGTGCCAGTTCAGCTTCCAATTCTTCTTTATTAGCAAAGCTACCTGCAGGCAATGATTCCATTAAGTCATACAATCTATCTGCATCGAGTGATGAGATGATTAGTTCAGGTTTTTTATTCATCTTAATATCCTTAATAATTTTTAATAAATAAAATTAACTCTGAGTATGGCTTGGCATGCATTTAAGAAGCAAAGGGATACGCGAAGTCATTTTATTAATTAGCCACACCTGTGGCTTTTACTTTATTTGTGCCCAATAGCTAAAAACCCAGCCGAAGCTGGGTTTTTATTTGAGCTAGGTGTTTAGGGGATGATTACATCATGCCGCCCATACCACCCATTCCACCCATGCCGCCCATATCAGGTGCACCAGCAGATTCGTCTTTAGGGATTTCAGCTACCATTGCTTCAGTAGTGATCATTAGACCCGCAATAGACCCTGCAAACTGTAGCGCAGAGCGTGTTACTTTAGTAGGATCTAGGATACCCATTTCAATCATGTCGTTGTATTCGCCAGTTGCTGCGTTGTAACCGTAGTTACCATCGCCGCCTTTAACTGCGTTAATTACAACTGATGCTTCGTCGCCTGCGTTAGTTACGATTTGACGAAGTGGTGCTTCCATCGCACGAAGTGCAACTTTAATACCGTGGTTTTGATCTTCGTTGTCGCCAACTAAATCAACTAGCTTGCTAGCAGCACGTACAAGTGCAACACCGCCGCCAGGTACTACGCCTTCTTCAACCGCTGCACGAGTTGCATTTAATGCATCTTCAACGCGGTCTTTTTTCTCTTTCATTTCGATTTCAGTAGCAGCACCTACTTTGATTACTGCAACACCGCCAGCTAATTTAGCCATGCGCTCTTGAAGTTTTTCTTTATCGTAGTCAGATGTAGCTTCTTCAATTTGTGCTTTAATTTGAGAAACACGACCAGTAATACTCGCTTCTTCGCCAGCACCGTCAATGATAGTTGTATCATCTTTAGTGATAATTACGCGTTTAGCTGTACCTAGGTCTTCAACTGTTGCTTTTTCAAGCTCTAAGCCGATTTCTTCAGAAATAACAGTACCGCCAGTTAATACAGCGATATCTTGTAGCATTGCTTTACGACGATCGCCAAAGCCAGGTGCTTTAACAGCTGATACTTTAACAATACCGCGCATGTTATTAACTACTAATGTAGCTAGTGCTTCGCCTTCAAGGTCTTCTGCAATGATTAGTAGTGGTTTACTTGCTTTAGCAACCGCTTCTAATGTTGGTAATAATTCACGGATGTTAGATATTTTTTTATCTACAAGTAGAATAAATGGGTTATCTAGCTCAACAGTGCCTTTTTCTGGGCTGTTGATAAAGTAAGGAGATAAGTAACCACGGTCAAACTGCATGCCTTCAACAACATCTAGTTCGTTTTCAAGTGATTGACCTTCTTCTACAGTAATAACACCACTGTTGCGGCCTACTTTTTCCATTGCTTGAGCAATGATATTACCAATCTCTTGATCAGAGTTAGCAGAAATAGTACCTACTTGTGCAATTGCTTTAGTATCAGAACAAGGAACAGATAACGCTTTAAGCTCTGCAACAGCAGCAATAACTGCTTTGTCGATGCCGCGCTTAAGATCCATTGGATTCATGCCTGCTGCAACAGCTTTAAGGCCTTCATTAACAATAGACTGTGCAAGTACTGTAGCGGTAGTTGTACCATCGCCGGCTGCATCATTTGCTTTAGATGCAACTTCTTTAACCATTTGTGCGCCCATGTTTTCAAACTTGTCTTCAAGTTCGATTTCTTTTGCTACAGATACACCATCTTTAGTGATAACTGGAGAGCCAAATGATTTGTCTAGTACAACGTTACGGCCTTTAGGACCTAATGTAACTTTTACTGCGTTTGCCAGGATGTTTACGCCAGTTAGCATTTTAGCGCGTGCGTCACCTGCAAAAAGTACTTCTTTTGCTGCCATGTTTTAAATTCCTCTAAATTCTTAAATGTTTATAAACGAAAAGTAGGTTTAGCCTACAATGCCTAAAATATTATCTTCACGCATGATCAGGTACTCTTGACCTTCGATCTTTTCAACTTTTTCAACATATGAGCCAAATAACACAGTGTCACCGGCTTTAACTTCTAACGCTCTCACGTCACCGTTATCTAAAACGCGACCATTACCTACGGCTACAACTTCTCCGCGAGTTGATTTTTCAGCTGCAGAGCCAGTTAATACAATACCGCCAGCAGATTTTGTTTCTTCTTCTAGACGTTTAACGATTACGCGATCTTGTAAAGGACGAATGTTCATGTTTTTTAGTTCTCCTAACAGTTTCTGAACAGTACAGAAAAAAGCTTTTCTAATTTGCATTCATTAATGGGGGTAGAGTGTAAAATTCCAAGAGAAAAAATGATAAATTTTTAATCTTTTCGCTCATATTCGCCATCAATAGTCGTTGGTCGTTCCATTTGCCCTTGCTCTCGTTCAGCATGTTGCTGCCCAGCAAACGGCGATGGCCCTTGTTGCCTACCTGCGCTCATTCTAACAGTTGCTTGGCTAGCAAGACCTGCGGCCAGTTTGTTACGAATTGCAGGCGTTAATAATAGTAACCCAAACACGTCGGTCATAATGCCAGGGGTAAGTAATAATACCCCTGCAATTACAACGCATATTCCGGTAAATAATTCTTTGGCTGGCATTTGCCCTTGCGCCATTTGCGCTTGTACGTTTTGCAGCGCACCCATACCTTGTGTTTTAACCATTTTGGCACCTAAAATCGCGGTAATAACAACAAGTGCAATTGTTGCAAATCCGCCAATCACATCGCTTACTTGAATCAGCAAAGCGATTTCGATAATAGGGATGATGATAAACAACACAAATAAAAATCTAAACATAGCGCTCTCTAAATAATGACACTCAAAAGAGTTGATGAAATATAAATGAGGGTGACTAGGTCTCTTTTCAAGGTTAGGGCATAGGTATAGTCATTTTACTGATATTTAAGCGTCTACACATTGTATCGGCTATCAGATACTATGAAGCTAGACACTGTCCAATAAGAATAGGTTCATAATGACTACGCATTTTAAAATGATTTTTACGACTTGCAAAGACGAAGCAGAAGCACGCAGCCTAGCAAGGGCGTTGGTAGAAAAAAAGCTAGCAGCTTGTGTAAATATTTTACCTAACATGGGCTCTATTTATATGTGGGAGGGCGAAGTAGCAGAAGCAACTGAAGCCAAGCTACTTATAAAAACAAAAGCAGATAAAATGAACGATGTGTTTTTAACAATAAAAGAGCTACATAGCTACGAAGTGCCGGAGATTCAGGTTGTAGAAGTTTCAACCGGTAATTTGGCGTATTTTAATTGGATGGACGAGGTACTGAATTAATGCGTTTTTTCTTTTTATTGTTGGTTACATTATTAACTGTACCCGTAAAGGCTGCGACTAATAATGTGCTTGGTGATCTACTTGGGCCTCCGCAACAGACTTTTTTACCTGTAGACCAAGCGTTTGTTTTTGATTTTGACCAGCAAGGCAGTACCTTGTTTGTAGGTTGGGATATAGCGCCAGACTATTATTTATATAAAAAGAAAATAGAAATTATCGCCAAAGGTGCAAACATTCAAGTAGGCGATTCTGGCCGTGGCGAAATTATTGAAGATGAATTTTTTGGTAAAACAGAGGTTTTTTTTAATTCCGCGAGTGTTATTAGTAAGCTAAGTAATGTAACCGAAGGCGCTGTGGTTAAAGTTCGTTACCAAGGCTGTGCAAAAGCAGGGCTTTGCTATCCACCAGAAGTAATCAGCATCCCACTTAGTGTTATTAGTGGTGCACAGGTTAAAAATGTAGACCAAAATAACACTACAGATGAAGCAGCAACTGCGCAAAGCACATTTGCAGCACTCAACGAGCCAGCTACTGAACCTACAACAAATTCGGATGATACCGAAAAAGAACTTACTTTTACTGAACAGTTAGCAAGTCAGGGCTTAATAACTAATTTACTTATATTTTTTGTTGTTGGTGTAGGCCTTGCTTTTACGCCTTGCGTATTTCCAATGTTTCCTATTTTGTCGAGCTTAATTGCGGGTCAGCAAAACCTTTCAACTAAAAAAGCGTTTGCGTTGTCGTTTGTATATATACAAGGCATGGCAGTTACCTATGCAGCGCTTGGTTTAGTTGTTGCGGCGCTTGGTGGGCAAGTGCAGGGGTATTTACAGCATCCATTTGTATTAGTTAGCTTTAGTTTACTATTTGTATTATTGGCTATGTCGATGTTTGGTTGGTACGAAATAAAACTGCCAAGCAGTATGATGAGCAAGCTAACTCAAGTAAGTAACAATCAAAAAGGCGGCAACTACGTTGGCGTATTTTTAATGGGCGTACTGTCGGGGCTAATTGCATCACCGTGTACTACAGCGCCACTGTCGGCGGCGCTCTTATTTGTTGCGCAAAGTGGTGATTACTTAGTAGGTGGTTTAACACTATACGTGCTTAGTTTAGGTATGGGGTTACCACTTTTATTACTTGGTACATCTGGCGGTAAATTGCTGCCTAAAGCAGGTGGTTGGATGGAGCAAGTTAAAACCTTGTTTGGTTTTGTGATGCTCGTTGTGCCGCTTATATTACTTGAGCGACTAGTAAGCGCCGACATTATATTATTAATGGCAGGTGTGCTTGCATTAGCAACGGCACTTTACCTACATCACTGGCAAAGTAGCCAAACACAAAGCAAGTTAAAAACTGCATTATGGTTTGCTGCAACGCTATTAGTTATGACAGGGTTTACGTTAACTAAAAACTACTTTTGGCCAGTACAAGCTGTGCAAGTTAGCTCACAAAGTAATGAGTTTAAAAAGGTGGCGGATTTAGCTGAGCTAAAAGAAGCCGTAGCGCAAGCGAGTAATGAAGGTCGAATGGTTATGGTCGACTTATATGCTGACTGGTGTGTGGCGTGTAAAGAGTTTGAGCATTACACGTTTCCAGATGCCAAAGTGCAAAGTGAATTTAGCCATTATCAGCTAATTCAAGTTGATTTAACAAACAGTGACAATAAAACAATTGAGTTAATGGAAGAGTACACCGTGTTTGGTTTACCTAGTATTTTGTTTTTTAACACCCAAGGTAAAGAGCTAACTACACAACGTGTAACCGGCTTTTTAAACGCAGAAGATTTTGCTAAACACCTTGCTACAGTGCGCGCCAGCGCACAATAATAGTGCAATAGAGCCACTTGGATATACCAAGTGGCTTACGACTCCCTCCTAGTTATTCGTTCCCAAAACAGAGATTGGACCAGTATTTTGCTGCTATTTACATCGAAATCACTATAATAGTTGGTTAACGTGAGAATTTGTTGCTACATTACTTTTTTCTGCTTACTTAAAAGCGGAAAACTACTTAGCAACCGCTTAACTCATTACTTATAGGATATATCGCGTATTATGGCTACAAAATTTAACCTTTTAGTTATAAATGGTCCAAATTTGAACATGCTTGGCAAACGTGAACCGGATAAATACGGTTTTCAAACGCTAAGTGAAATTATGAGCGAACTAACCAGTGCCGCTGATAGTCTAGATGTTGAGTTAGCACATTTTCAAAGTAATAGTGAGCAAGCCCTCATTGAGCGAATACACAGTGCTTGGCAAGCGGTTGATTACATAATAATTAACCCTGCTGCATTTACGCATACAAGCGTTGCATTACGTGATGCATTGCTAAGTGTTGATATTCCGTTTTTTGAAGTGCACTTAAGTAATGTGCACGCACGTGAAGCCTTTCGTCATCATTCGTATTTTTCTGATGTGGCACAAGGCGTGATATGTGGATTAGGTGCAATGGGTTACCACGCAGCATTAAATGCCGCTGTGAGCCGGTTGAAAAACTCGATTTAATTTTAAATTAACACACAAACAAACAGGCGGGTCGTGTAATGGATATTCGCAAGATAAAGAAGCTTATCGAATTAGTAGAAGAATCAGGTATTGCTGAGCTAGAAATCACTGAAGGTGAAGAATCAGTACGTATTAACCGTAACAACATGAGCGCAGGCCCCGGTTACCCGCAATTTGCTCCACAGCAATATGCACCAGCGCCAGCAGCCCCTGCTCCAGTTGCAGCAGCTCCTGTAGCAGTTGAAGCATCAGCTCCAGCAGAACCTACTGGCCATCAAGTTAAATCACCAATGGTTGGATCTTTCTATGCAGCAGCGTCTCCTGAAGCTCCAGCGTATGTAGAAGTTGGTCAGCAAGTTAAAGTTGGCGATACACTTTGTATTATCGAAGCTATGAAAATGATGAACCAAATTGAATCAGATAAAGCCGGTACAGTAAGAGCTATCTTAGCTGAAAATGGCGAGCCAATAGAATTTGATCAACCTCTATTCATCATTGAATAATAGCGTAACCTAAAAGGCCAACTCTAATGTTAGATAAAGTAGTCATTGCAAACCGAGGTGAAATTGCACTTCGTATATTGCGCGCCTGCAAAGAGCTTGGGATCAAAACGGTTGCTGTGCATTCAACGGCAGATCGCGATCTTAAGCATGTATTGCTTGCAGATGAAACCATCTGTATTGGTAGACCATCAGCAACTGAAAGTTATTTAGATATTCCGCGCATTATTGCTGCGGCTGAAATAACTGACGCTGTAGCGATTCATCCTGGTTACGGTTTCCTTGCAGAAAATGCTGATTTTGCCGACCAAGTTGAGCAAAGTGGTTTTGTATTTATCGGTCCTCGTGGCGACACTATTCGCCTTATGGGTGATAAAGTGTCTGCTATCGCAGCAATGCGTAAAGCAGGTGTTCCATGTGTACCAGGCTCAGACGGTCCGGTATCAGATGATAAAGAACGTAACATGCAAATCGCTAAGCGTATCGGTTACCCGGTAATCATCAAAGCCGCTGGTGGCGGTGGTGGTCGTGGTATGCGTGTTGTTCGCAGCGAATCTGAACTTATTGATTCAATTGCATTAACACAGCAAGAAGCTAAGCAATTCTTTGGTAATAGCATGGTTTACATGGAAAAATTCCTTGAAAATCCACGCCATATCGAAGTCCAAGTATTAGCAGACGGCCAAGGTAATGCAGTGCATTTAGGTGAACGAGATTGTTCTATGCAACGTCGTCACCAAAAAGTAGTTGAAGAAGCACCAGCACCAGGAATTACTGCTGAAACGCGTAAATTCATTGGCGAGCGCTGTACACGTGCATGTATCGAAATTGGATACCGCGGTGCAGGTACGTTTGAGTTTTTATACGAAAACGGCGAGTTTTACTTCATCGAAATGAATACACGTATTCAGGTTGAACACCCTGTAACTGAAATGGTTACTGGTATCGATTTAGTGAAAGAGCAGTTAAAAATTGCAGCGGGTCAGCCGTTATCATTCACTCAAGACGACGTTGTTATTCGTGGTCATGCTATTGAGTGTCGTATTAATGCTGAAGATCCTGAAACGTTTATCCCGTCACCGGGTAAAATTACACGTTTCCATCCAGCAGGTGGTTTAGGTATTCGTTGGGACAGCCATATTTACGCTGACTACACGGTTCCACCACATTATGATTCAATGATTGGTAAGTTAATTACTTACGGTGAAAACCGTGACGTAGCTATTGCCCGCGCGCGCAATGCACTTAACGAGCTAGTAATTGACGGAATTAAAACTAATACTCCTTTGCATAAGAGAATTCTTGCAGATGAAAACTTCCAAAATGGTGGTACTAACATCCACTATCTTGAGAAGAAATTAGGATTGTAATTCTAGCCTGCAAAAGGCGTTTTATCTCAGTTAATAACCAGAGTTATTAATCTGATTTAAATAATTAAAAATCCGATATCAGGAGACTGATATCGGATTTTTTAATGCCTGTAATTTATACCAATTCGCTTAATTAAATGATCTATTTTGAGGGCGGAAAAACGTGTTGCTAGCTAGGCAAAAAAATTCGCTATTTAGTTGTTCTCGGCAATTGTTCCTGCATTGCTCTACCTTCTGCATCCATGCAGTCGTAAATGAGAATTTTTTAACGCAGGTAGCGACGCGTTTAGCCCCGCAAAATGATTAAGTATTATTGCGGATTGGTATTAAGCCTTATAGGCAATAAAAAAGTCCATAAAATATACTGCAAAGAGTAAATTCGATGGACTCAATATTTATACAATATGTTGAACCAACATTAAACTAATTTAGATTCAATTAACTGCAGTGCTTCTTCTAAAATTGTTTCTACTGCTTTTTTAGCGCGTTCAGGGTCGCGTGACTTTATGGTCTCTAAAATATCAGCGTGTTTAGCAACGTCTGCGCCCGGTACACCTTTAATGTGGTTTGTATAACGAATACTTACTCTAAGGGCAGTACTAATAAACTCAGTTAACTGCACAAAAAAGCGATTGTTACTGGCAACTAATATGCTGGTATGAAAAGCAATGTCAGCTTCCAGTGGATCGTCCAAGCCTTCGTCTGCTTCAGCCATGCGGGCTAAGGCGTTATCAATTTCAGCGAGTTGTTCAGCAGTTGCATTTAGCGCAGCAAGAGCGGCCGCTTGTGGTTCAAGGGCAACGCGTACTTGAGTAAACTCTTTTAATAATGACAGTGATGGCTTACTGCTTAAAATCCAACGTAGTACGTCGGTATCAAACATGTTCCAGCTGCTTTCAGGTAATACACGAATACCTTGCTTAGGACGAGAAGAAATTAATCCTTTAGCAGAGAGCATTTTTACCGCTTCGCGGGTAGCGCTGCGACTTACATCATATTTTATACATAAATCGGCTTCAGAAGGCAGGCCTTCGCTTACAGGGTAAACACCACGCACAATAGCAAAACCCAAATCGTGGGTTAATTGTTGTGTTAAATTTTGACGGGGTTGGCTTTTCATTGCGCAGGATTCCGAGTTGACATATTGCTTTATTATATATCATATATCATATTAATGTACTCAAGGATATGATATAAACTTTTAATTAGCTAAATATTTTAACACAGCAATAACAGCTTAGTTTGGCTCTTTATAGTGTAAGTTTATAAGGAGTTTAAATGAAATTGAAAATGCGCTGTATGGAGAGTTGAATTTGAACACCCTAGCTCAATATCATAGTCTTTCTGGTAAAGTTATTTTTATTACTGGTGGTGCATCAGGCATTGGCAGAGCAATGGTTAAGTCCTTTGTAAACCAAAATGCAAAAGTAGCATTTATAGATATTGATGATAAGGCAGCGCAATCGCTTATTCGTGATTTACCCAATGCAAAACTATGGTATAGGCAAGTTGATGTAACTGACTCTCATGCACTTCAGCAATCACTTGTGGATGCATGCGCCGCTTTTGGTGCCATTAATGTACTAGTTAATAATGTAGCGAACGACCGCCGTCAAGCGAGCGAAGATGTTACCGTGCAAGATTGGGATCAGTGCTTACAAATAAACTTAAACCCTGCATTTTTTGCCTCTCAAGTTGCTATGTCTTTTATGAAAGGCGATGGAGCTGGCAGTATCATTAACTTTAGCTCTATTAACGCGATTATGGGCCAGCNCGGCGAGTTTGGTATTCGCGTTAACGCTATTTTACCTGGATGGGTTGCTACCGACCGTCAACTAGCAAGTTGGTTTACCGAAGAAGAGCAAGTTAAGTGGATGGAAGCCATGGCGCTTAAAAAATTAGTAACCCCTGAAGATGTTGCTAATTTGGCACTCTTTTTAGCCGCCGATGAAAGCAGTATGATCACCGGGCAGAGTATTAAAATCGACGGTGGGAGGCTTTAAAGCTTGGCTAATTCATCTCTTTTTATTGCTGTTGACTGGGGCACGAGCCATTTACGTGCTTATTTGTGCGAAGTACATGCGCAATCAACACTTAAATTACTAGCACAGCGTGATGGCCCAGGAGTTGTTAAGGCGAATCAAAATTTTGAGCAAACCTTAATTGACACCATTGCGGTGTGGAAGCAAGAATATGGTAGTTTACCCGTTTATATTGCCGGGCAAATTACCTCAAGTATTGGCTGGCACGAAACGCCTTATTTAGAGTGCCCAATTAATCCCGAAGGGTTACTTAATGCTGCGGTTAGTTTTGATTGCAATGGGCATACTATTAAAGCGTTACCCGGCACAAAGTGTACGCTGCAAAATAGCTTATTTGATGTAATGCGCGGCGAAGAGCTGCAAATTTTAGGGTTTTTAAAACAAAATCCAGAGTATCAACAAGGTAAAATATTATTATGTTTGCCTGGCACACATACCAAATGGGTGCTTATAAATAATGGCGAAATCATTTGCTTTAAAACAGCCATGACCGGCGAGTTATATGATTTGTTATGTCATCAAAGTGTTTTAATTCCTAACGACTGCGCAGAAGGTGAGTTTGACTTTAAAGCATTTGAGCAAGGTTGTGAGCTAACTTTAGGTAGTGATAGCGGTAACTTGGCACATGGTATTTTTAGTGTGCGTACCCGCCAGCTTTCAAAGGAGCTAACACCAGTACAAGCAAAAGCCTATTTGTCGGGCGTATTAATAGGGAGCGATGTACGAGCAGCTCGCCATGCAAGCGAGTGGCAATTATTGAGTGATACACAAGTTGTGGTGATTGGTACAAAGCAACTTAATATGTGTTTTACCACAGCACTTAAGCAAATTGGTGTTAAGTGTGTTGAGTTTGATATTAAAACTGCCACGCTAAGTGGCTTTAATTATTTATTTAATTTAGAGTCAAAAAAATAAGCCCCTCTATAATAATCAATTATAAAGGGGTTGCACGGGAAGTTTTTAGGACTACAACAGCCAATTACTTTAGCGGTTATTAAGCAATTTTAGCCGCTTTGGTTTGCTCAATATAATCATTAAGCGTAGCAACTTGTGCCTCATTAAAACGTAGTCCTAATTTACTACGACGCCATAAAATATTGTATGCGTTTTCTGCCCACTCTTCATTTAGCAAGTAATTTACTTCTGCTGCAAATAAACCATGGCCAAAATCTTGGCCTAAATCACTCAGTCCAGTTGCACTACCTAGTATAATTTTAGCGCGAGTACCATAAGTGCGCACAAAGCGTTTAAGTGTTATTTCAGGTAGCCATTCATATTTCGCTTTTAGCTCTGATTTAAGAGCTTCTACAGAGCTAAAATCGCCACCAGGGAGTGAGCTGTGCTTAGTCCACGCTTCGCTCATTTGTGGGTAAAATTCTTCAAGCTTATTAACTGCAGCTTCGGCGAGTTTACGATAAGTAGTAATTTTTCCACCAAACACACTCAATAGTGGTGTTTGCTTGGCGTCACTCGAAAGCTCTAATTTATAATCGCGAGTAACGGCTTGTGCATTAACTGATTCGTCATCAAGTAATGGGCGTACACCCGAGAAGGTATGTACTATATCTTCGCGTTTAATATGGTTTTTAAAGTAACTGTTAGTAATATCAATTAAGTAATCGATTTCTTCATCACTAATTTTAACGTCTTGCGCTTCACCTGTGTGTTCTACATCGGTTGTGCCAACAAGTGAGAAGTCATCTTCAAACGGAATAACAAATACAATACGCTGATCTTTATTTTGTAAAATGTAAGCTTGCTTCTCATCGTGAATGCGCGGCACCACTATGTGGCTGCCTTTCACAAGGCGAATATTTTGTGGTGATTTTTCTGTTAGGGCTTCATCAAATAATTTAGCTACCCAAGGACCCGCAGCATTAACAATGCCTTTGGCAGAAATGGTGTATTTAGCTTTGCTCTTTTGCTGCTCAAGCGTTATCTGCCATTTACCTTGCTCACGTTTAGCATTTATACACTTAGTTTGTGTGGTAATAACGGCGCCTTTTTCTTGCGCTGCAAGGGCGTTTAAAACGACTAAGCGAGAGTCATCAACCCAGCCGTCTGAGTATTCAAAACCTTTGGTAATAGAAGGTTCTAGTACGCTATTTTCGCCAAACTTGATGCTTCGAGAACCCGCTAGTGTTTCACGCTTTGCTAGATTGTCATACATAAACAAACCAATGCGAATCATCCATGCAGGGCGTAAATGCTTTTGATGGGGTAATCTAAAAGTAAGTGGCCACATAATATGAGGTGCGTTTTTAAGTAGCACTTCTCGCTCTGCTAGCGCTTCTTTTACTAATCTAAATTCGTAGTGCTCAAGGTAGCGCAGACCACCGTGGATCAGCTTAGAACTGTTTGAAGATGTTGCACAGGCAAGGTCTGATTGTTCGCACAAGAGTACTTTTAATCCTCTGCCTGCTGCATCAGCTGCTATTCCAGTGCCGTTTACACCGCCACCGATGACTAGTAAGTCATATTCGTTATCTGCTAATTCCACCGAGCTAACCTTTTTATTTGTAATATAAATAAGACATAAGCATCATAAAGCTGCTGTTTTCATTTGACAATAGAAAACCCAGTTTTTTATTCGTAAATTTTGACGCTGATCCATTTTCAATTTAAAGCAGTAAAGCATCCCTTTTAAATCTAGCTATTGGCTAAGTTAAAAAGGCGAAGTGGCTAAAGTATTCGCTTAGCCACTTAGTACTTACTCCGGACAGTTTTTATTCGTTAAACATACTTGAGCAACGCAGTGCTGCCATTTTGCATATAAATCATTACGTTCGTCGGCGCTCATAGTTGGCTCAAAACGACGGTCGCATGTCCACATTTTAGATAACTGCTCGGTTGACTCGTACACACCTGTTTGTAAGCCAGCTAAATATGCTACGCCTAAAGAGGTCGTTTCGGTCACAGTTGGGCGCTCAACTGTTGCGCCTAAAATATTAGATAAAAAAGTCATAACCCAATTATTTTTTACCATACCGCCATCTACACGAAGCACACTTGGGCGAAGGCCATCACGCTCCATCGCTTTTTGTAAATCTTTGGTCTGGTAACCAACTGATTGCAGAGCAGCCGCAACAATAGTGCTAATACCTGAATCGCGTGTTAGGCCTAAAATAGCGCCACGTGCATTAGGATCCCAATAAGGAGCACCTAAACCCGTAAACGAAGGCACTAAAAATACACCATGATCGAGCGGTACATCTTTAACCATCGATTCACTTTCGCCAGCATGGCTAAGTAGTTTTAAGCCTTCAACAATCCACTGCATCGTTGCGCCAGCCATAAATATGCTGCCTTCAATGGCGTAAGTTGGCTTGCCATTTAATCTATAGGCAACAGTGGTCAGTAAGCGATTTTCTGAGGTCAGTGCTTTTTCGCCAGTATTAAGCATTAAAAAACAGCCTGTACCGTAAGTGCTTTTTGCCATGCCTTGTTCAAAACATGCGTGGCCAACAAGTGCAGCTTGCTGATCGCCTGCAATACCACAAACACGAATTGGCGCGCCAAAAATGTCAGCACTCGTTGAACCAAACTCGTCAGCTGAATCCATTACTTCTGGCAGCATAGATTCTGGAATATCGAATAACTCTAGAAGCTCTTGATCCCACTGCTGGGTGTGAATATTAAATAACATGGTGCGCGATGCATTGGTTGCATCGGTGCGGTGCTCTTTGCCGCCTGTTAGCTGCCAAAGTAGGTAAGTGTCAACCGTACCGAAGGCGAGCTCACCTGCAAGGGCTTGTTCGCGTGCGCCTTCAACGTTATCTAAAATCCAACGAATTTTAGTGGCCGAAAAATAAGGGTCGAGCAATAAGCCTGTTTTATCGCTTATCGTTTGGCAAAGCTCATCAGTTGTTAGGCTTTCGCAATAGTCACTTGTGCGACGGTCTTGCCATACAATAGCGTTATAAATTGTTTTGCCTGTTTTTTTGTTCCACACTAAAGTGGTTTCGCGCTGGTTGGTGATACCAATGGCAATAATTTCTTCAGGCTTTACATCGTTTTTAGTTAACACTTCGCGACTAGTGCTAAGCACTGTTTGCCAAATATCGTTAGGGTCGTGTTCTACCCAACCATTTTGTGGAAAATGCTGCGAAAATTCTTGTTGTGCTGTACCAAAAACGTCTGCATCTTTTGTAAACAAGATGGCCCGAGAGCTTGTGGTTCCTTGATCAATTGAGAGTATGTATTTGGACATGATATTTGTGTTATTTATCTTATCTTATATATGACTAGATTGCCTTTAACCGAAGTTATGGCAATGGTTTTTTCTTAAAATAGCAGATTAAAAAATAAACACGCTAATATTTTCTGGTAACTCTTTTATATAAAAGGCGTTTTATTTTTGCATTATTTTAAGGGCGTACGCGGCTATTGATTAAAACAGCCGCTTAAAGCTTATTATTACTTGGTGTGAGGTTTAGCTTGTTGCCAATCCATACCGGTAGAAAAGCGATTATCAAACCCGCGCCACTGTGGCAGCGGTTTACCATCAACAACAGCTTGGTCGCCGTTTTGTGGTAAATCTAAGTATTTACACTCGCTGGCTATGCCTTTTACGTGGCAATCCATCATGGCAAGTACAAAGTGTTTGTTAATTTCGTTTAGTGTACGCATAGACCACGAAGGCTCGTAGTAATGGCCTATATCTAGCTCACTGCTACTTTGTGCAATAGCAGGGGCTGGGTGTGGTGCAATATTATGGCGTGCATTTTTGTAAGTAAGCATGTACTTATCTTTGCTGCCTGTTTGTTCATAAAGACTTTTAATGCTTTCATAGCCTGAAATGTCATCTAAGTTACCGGCTATATAAAGCGAAGGTACTTTAATATTTTCCATTGCTTTGGCATCAAATATAGTGTGCTGTCCGCCCCATGGCGCAAAGGCCACCATCGCTTTTATACGTGGGTCTACTTTTGGGTTTTGGTATTGTCCACCAGCGCAGCTGTTTAGTAATTGCTGTACTTGTTTAATTTGAGCAGGGTCTTTCATACCCGTAAACATAGCTGTAGTTTGCTCATTAAAAGCGTAACAACCACCTATCGTATTTACCGCGCCATAGCCACCCATTGAGTAACCAATTACGCCTGCGCTTTTGTTATCTACCTGCTTGCTTGCAAAGTTGTTTTGCTCATTAAAGTAATTAATAACAAACTGCTGATCGCGTGAGCGATTTATAAGCGTGCTAAAAAAGCCAGAGAACGGTGCATTTTTAAAATCAACATCGGCATTGGTTGAGTCAGTATGATCAATAGCTACCACAATGTAACCGTGCGACGCTAAATGCTCGCCAAGGTAGTACATAATTGTACGGTAACCGGTATAACCGTGCGAAAGCACTATCACAGGGTAGTGCTCTTTATTATTAATGGCGACATCACGCATTGCATCGGCTTGCAGAATAAACTCTTTACCTGAGCGAGTTTGATCTGTGTAGCTGCTAAGTGGCGCTTTTGCTGTATTTGCAGCCGGATACCACACCTCTACTTTTAAAGGACGATCTTTTTGACCTTGTGTAGCGGGGTCAAATTGCGCAGGGTTAACTAAATCAAGTGTTTGCACACCTACATTGTAGCTACCTTTAGCTGCAAGCTCTGGCAGTACTTCGCTAGTGATTGGCGGGTATAGCTGCTCTGGTTTATTAGATTCAGCAACAGCTACACTGGCAGATAAACTGCACGTTGCAAGTAATATGGCTTTTGAAAGCGCCTTGAGTGTGTGCGTCATTGTTGTGTATTTTTATTTTTTAATTTGTCAGTTCAGCCGACTCGACGACATTGCTATATTGCAGCAGCCACTGTGCTCGCAAGGTATCCATTATGTTCATAACTCGTAAGCTAGTACTGAGGGGCAACACGCTGCTTTGGGTTTGTTTTTGTAATATACACTGCGTTACATGTGCAATTTCAAACTTAAAGTTTTCATCGTCACTAAAGTTGTATTCAAAGTACTGAGGGTCTTGGTCTTTTATGTGTAGCTCTAGCGTTTGTGCACCTACAAACTGAGGTATTCGAATATAGCCAAGCTCACCATTAATACATGCTTCTGTTGGGCCATTTTGCTGCAGTGCGCTGGCAAGAGATGCAAATTGCCCGTTACCGTAATCAACTATAGCAGTGCTTCGCTCATCAACGCCGGTTGTGCTTTTATGTACAAAGGAGTTGATGTGTTCAGGGGCTTTATTAAATACCACATCAGCAATCGAAATAGGATAAATACCTAAATCGAGCAGGGCGCCACCCGCTGTTACAGGGTTCATTAATCGATGAGTATCTGCAAAGCTGCCAGGTAAACTAAAGTTAGCATTAACACTGTGTACATTACCAATAACACCTTCACTTAGGAGCTGTTGTAATTTTACTATGGCAGGTAAAAACCGCATCCAAACGCCTTCCATTAAAAAGCAGTTTTGTTGCTTGGCAAGCTCAGTGAGACTTTGCAACTGCTTAGCATTAACGGTGATTGGTTTTTCGCTTAGCACGTGCTTATTGTGTTTTAAGCATTGGGCTATCGTTTTAAAGTGTTGATCGTGGGTATTGGCAATATAAATAGCATCTATATTTGGGCATTGCATAAGAGCTTGATAGCTTTCATAGCCTTGAATATTGTACGGTGTGGCAAATTCTTTAGCGCGCTGTATACTCGTTGATGCCGCGCCAATAAGCTGTGCATCACTGCAATGCGCAATGCTTGTAGCAAAGGTGTGAGCTATATTGCCACACCCAATAATTCCCCAATTAACCTTTGCCATGCTTATTCCTTAAGTTTATTTAAAAAGACGTAATTTGTAATCCTGAACCCGCTGAACATACGTAAATATCAGCATTTAAATTAAAGCGTTCAAAGTAATGCTTTTCTACCGCTGCTTTAATTAGTGGTACTTCCGCATCACGACATAAACATACAATTGCGCCACCAAAACCACCCCCTGTCATACGAACTGCGCCACGCTCGCCCATCGCTTCTTTACAAATTTCTACTAAGCCATCGGTTGCAGGTACGGTTACTTCAAAGTCGTGTTTAAGTGATTGATGCGATGCTGCCATTAGCGTGCGAAGTGCATCCATATCGTTATTTTGTAGTGCAGTAGTTGCTGCAATTACACGGTCGTTTTCGCTAATTACGTGGTGTGCACGTTTATATTCGTTTTCGCTTAATGTCGCTTTTACTGCTTGCAGGCCAGCCATGGTGGCTTGGCGAAGTGTTTCTACACCCATTTTTACAGCAGCTTGTTCGCAGTCAATACGGCGCTGGTTGTATTCGCTATCAACCAACTTCCGCGGGTAGTTAGAGTTGACAATAACAATATTTAAATCATCAGGAACTTTAACTGATTTGGTTGCGAGGTTTTCACAGTCGATTAATAGTGCATGACCATTCTCGCCTTTAGCTGAAATAAGCTGATCCATAATGCCGCATTGGCAATGCATAAAGTCGTTTTCGGCTTCTTGGCCAAATAGCGCAATTTGCTCTGGCGGTAAACCAAGCTGTGCAATATGGTTAAACATACCGCCTACAGCAACTTCTAGTGCGGCCGATGACGACAAGCCACTACCTTGCGGTAAGTTGCTGTCAATAAGTAGGTCGGCGCCACGCAGTGTGTAGCCCGCTCTTTTAAGAACATAAGTAACAGCACGAATGTAGTTACCCCATTGCGACTGGCCTTCAGTGATTTCTTCATCAACGCTAAAGCTGTCTTTTTCGCCAGGGTAATTTAAAGAATGCACAGTAATAATATTGTCGTCGCGCTCTTTAAACATTACTTGGGTACGAAACTCTAACGAACACGGTAAAACAAAACCATCGTTGTAGTCGGTAAATTCGCCAATAAGGTTTACACGCCCCGGTGCTGCTGCAATACCTTGAGCAGGCGCGCCATACAGTGACAAAAATTGTTGTTGGAATTCGTTAAGCTTCATCTGTGTGTCCTGCTGTATCTTTATAGTGTGTTGTACTGGCTGCTTTTAAAATAGAAGCAGCGGTTTCTGCGCTTAAATCGCGTTGGCTTTCGCCTAGCATTTCGTAGCCTACCATGTGTTTTTTAACAGTAGCAGAGCGAAGTAGCGGCGGATAAAAGTGTGCATGTAAGCGCCAATGTTGCTCATCAGAGCCTCTGTTAGCGGGTGTATTGTGCCACCCCATAGAATACGGGAAGCTGCAATTAAATACGTTGTCGTACTTAGTGGTTAATACTTTAAGTGCCTGTGCTAAAGCGTCTGTTTGCGCATCGTTTAACTGGCTAAAGTTTTGAATATTATCTTTAGTTACTAGCATTGTTTCAAACGGCCACGCTGCCCAAAATGGCACCACAACAAGCCAATGTTCGTTTTCAAATACAACACGTGTTTGATCCGCTTGCTCTTTTTGTGCGTAATCGGCAAGCATAGCTGTGCCATGCTTTTTATAATAAGCAAGCTGCTGGGTATCTTCGGCTTCTATTTCGGTTGATAAATGCGAGTGAGCCCATACTTGGCCGTGAGGATGAGGTTGCGAACAACCCATGATCTCGCCTTTATTTTCAAAAACTTGTACGCATTCGTACTGCTGTGCAAGCTCTGTGTAATTTTGTTTCCAGGTTTTTACTACTTCGTGCAATGCATCGTGCTCAAGCTCTGGAAGTGTTTTATTATGCTCTGGAGAAAAACAAATTACGCGGCATTCGCCACTGGCTTCGTCGGCAATAAATAAATCGCTGTCTGATTCTAAGCTTTGTAATTGCTCGCCGGCATTAGGCGTTAATGCACCAAAGTCATTTCTAAATACGTGTGTGTATTTATAATCAGGGTTACTGTCGCCATTTGCACGGGTATTACTTGGGCAAAGTGGGCAGCCTTCATCGTGTTTTGGTAATACGTTTTCGTTAACGGCTTCTGTTGCGCCTAACCATGGGCGGTTATTACGATGTGGTGACACTAATACCCAACGACCCGTTAGCGGATTTTTACGTCTGTGAGTACTTTCTAATAAAGCCATGTTAACTCTCCAACCCACTTGGGTAATTAGTTTGCCAGCGCCATGTGTCGTTTGTCATGTCGCTAAGTGTTAGTTCTGCGTACCAGTTAAGTGTGTTTTGCGCTTTTGTAGCATCGGCGTAGTTACAGGCAATATCACCTGCTCGGCGCGGTGCAATCTTATACGGAATATCTTTATTGGCTGATGCGCTAAATGCGTTGATCATATCAAGCACAGAATAACCTTGCCCTGTGCCTAAGTTGTAAGCATGAAAAGCGGTATCTGTTTTATGCTGCATAAAAGCGGCAACGTGGCCTTTCGCTAAATCTAAAACGTGAATATAGTCGCGCACGCCGGTGCCATCTTCGGTGTCGTAGTCGTCACCAAAAATATTTACCACGTCGCGTTTGCCTACTGCAGTTTGGGCAATAAATGGCATTAAGTTATTAGGAATACCATTAGGGCTTTCACCTAGTAAACCGCTTGGGTGTGAACCTACTGGGTTAAAGTAACGAAGCGCAATACCCATAAATTGACTGTTGGCATTACATACGTCTTGCATGGCTTGTTCAACCATGACTTTAGTCCAACCATAAGGATTAGTTGCGCGTATAGGGTGTTTTTCGTCAATAGGGAGGTAGTCTGGTTCGCCGTACACTGTAGCCGATGAGCTAAATATAATATGGTTAACGCCTTCATCTTGCATGTTTTGTAGCATGCTTAATGTGCCCGACACATTATTTTGATAATAACGTAGTCGTTGCTCAGTTGATTCGCCAACGGCTTTTAAAGCCGCAAAGTGAAAAACAGCTTCGGCTTTAGTCTGTTTTAGGGCGAGCTTAAATTGTTGCTCGTCTTGAATGTCACCTAAAATAAACTCAAACCGAGTACCTGTAATCTTTTCGAGTTGGTCAAGTACCCGCGCACTTGCATTAGACAAGTTATCATAAATAACAGGTGTAATACCTGCTTCATGCAATGCAATACATGTGTGGCTACCTATGTAACCCATGCCGCCAGTAACTAAAACTCTCATATTATTTCTCGAAAAGTGTATTTATATGATAAATACTACTATTAAGGGGGTTTAAAAACAATAGTTATGATTGCTGGGTAATTCAAATAAAAGCATAAAAAACATTCAGCTTAAACACTTACCTGCCTTTTAAAGGAATGCTTTTATATTAACTAACATAGGCTTAGCTTTATCAATTAATTCTATAAACTGATTCAACTATTGGCCTAATTATCAGCAGTAAGTCGGGGTGCTAATATAGCGAAAATAAAGTAAGGAGAGATCAACATGAACAAAACAATTTTACTTACCGGCGCAACCGATGGCATTGGGCTAGAAACGGCAAAGATGTTATTAGCACAAGGTCACACCGTATTATTACATGGCCGCAGCCAAGCAAAGCTAAATGCGCTACAAGTAGCTTTAACCGAGCAATACCCAAATGCAAGTACACATACTTATATTGCTGATTTAAGCGATATGAGCCAAGTTCAAACTTTGGCAAAAAATGTATTAGCCGATTTGGCCGAAAATAATAACCAGCTTGACGTACTTATTAATAATGCAGGCGTTTATCAATTAGTTGATGCTACAACAATTGACGGCCTTGATGCTCGCTTTGTTGTAAACACGATTGCGCCATATCTTCTTACAAAACTATTGTTACCTGTTCTTGGTCATGATTCGCGAGTGGTTAATGTGTCATCAGCTGCGCAATCAAGCGTTAACTTAAATGCACTTATAGGTAACACTGAACTTTCTGATAGTGCGGCTTATGCACAAAGTAAATTGGCTATTACTATGTGGTCGCGTCATTTAGGGCTTGAGCTTAAAGATACTGGGCCATTAGTTGTATCGGTAAACCCTAAATCGTTACTGGGAAGCAAAATGGTAAAAGACGCTTACGGTATAGATGGTGGGGATTTAAAAATTGGCGCAAATATTTTTTGTCGCGCAGCGCTTAGTGATGAATTTAAAGATGCCGCAGGCCTGTATTTTGATAACGATACAGGACGCTTTGCGCCTCCTCATGTTGATGCACTTGATAATGCTAAAAATCAACAACTCGTAGATACGTTAGACAGTATTTTAGCACAGCTTAAATTAGGTAAAGCATAATGAAAAATCATGTTACCTGGACAGTACAAGGCCAAATTAAAGAAGGTAAATACGATGAGTTTTTACTGGTAATGGCACAATTAGTTACTTTGGCTAAAAGTGAAGCGGGCACTTTAATGTATGAGTGGACAGTAAGTGAAGACAAGCGCAATGTACATATTTACGAGCGTTACCAAGATGAAGATGCTGCTAAAGCGCATCTTGCTGGTTGGGGCGAAAGTGGCCCACTATTTTTAAGCGTAGTTGATATGGATAAAGTAACGGTATTTAGTCAATTATCAGAAGAGTTTGCACAAGCCTTTGCAGGCCCAAGCAGTGTATTTATGAAACCTGTGGGTGGCTTTGTAAAGTTTTAGAGAAAATACCCATTGTTGATCTAAAGAGCTCACCTCATCAGTGAGCTCTTTTTTTAGTGGCATTACTGCTCTTGCTGCAAGCGCTCGTATAGCCAATCTTTTAATTCTGTACGTTCGTGTTTTAATAGATGCATTTGTTCATCGCTTATGGGCGCATCTTTGAGCTCTAACACTCTAATCTCTTTATCTAGCTTGTCGTACTTATCTGCTTTTTTTGCAAATTCAGTATCGCTTTCATTTAACTCGGCAATGGTCTTTAAGTACTCTGGAAAGTCATTTGTTAATGAGTGGTCTTCGCCTAACATATTCGCTCCTTAGTAGGATATAAATGAGCTCACAAGTAAGTGAGTTGTATAAGTGAATTACTGCCTTTCATATAATACACTGGGGCTTACATAGATATAATTCAACCATCGAGCCGCTAATTTGATGTAGCACAAGCAATCTGTTTATTTTGCTCAGTAAGGCATTTCACCAAAGTATTTAATAGTGCGATCAATAAATGCACGTACTTTAGAGGTCAATAATTTATTGTTGGGGTATACAGCCTACGTAGGTGTGTTAACTACTCGCGAAAAGCTTAAAACTCGATATTATTGCTCAAGGTGCAAGGAATCTCTGGCTTGAGAGAATAAATTTAAATATCACCATGATTTAATACGTTAATAAATCTCTTAACCAGAGTTCGGGTTAAGTGAACCAGTACCCACTAAAGACTTTAAAGAACTTTTAGCAAAAACAGTTAATTTTTAACGCTTTTTGCTAATTTATGTTGGCTAGTTAATAGTGGTAGAATGCAACGCTTAGTACCGCTTGCGTGAAGTAAGTGGTCAATAATTTATAAGGTTTGTTGTGTAATGCTGTTAATGATCGATAACTACGATTCGTTTACTTACAACTTAGTGCAATATTTTCAGCGTTTAGATCAAGACGTTTTAGTAAAACGTAATGACGAGCTAAACATTGCACAAATAAAACAGTTAAACCCGCAGCACATCGTGTTATCGCCGGGACCATGCACGCCTAACGAAGCGGGTATTTCATTAAATGTTGTTGAGCAACTAAAAGGACAATATCCTATTCTAGGGATTTGCTTGGGGCATCAAACTATCGCGCAAGCTTTGGGGGGAGATGTAATTCGTGCTAAAAAAGTTATGCACGGTAAAACATCACCCATAGTTCACACTAATAAAGGTGTGTTTAAAGGTTTAGCTAACCCGTTAACAGTATGTCGTTATCATTCTTTAGTGGTTAAAGCGCAAACTCTACCTAAAGAGCTTGAAGTAACAGCATGGACTCAGACTGAGCAAGGCGAGTTTGACGAAATTATGGGATTACTTCATAAAGAATTAGCAATCGAAGGTGTGCAGTTTCATCCCGAAGCTATTTTAACTGCTCAAGGCTTAGAACTGCTTGATAACTTTTTAACTCGCTTCTAATGTTATAATACACATAGCATTTTATACTTTATTAATGGATGTCATGACTGAACTTGTAGCCCAGCAGCGTACTGCCAAAATACTAAGCCAACGAGCTCATGACTTATTGCTTGGGCATAGCTTTGCGCATCAGCAAATTGGTTTCATTCATACATTAGATATAGATTACGGCGAACCCATGAAGCAGCGTACCTTGCTTCAGGTTGAAGTGGCCGCACAGAATAAACGCCAGCAAAGCAGTACTGCACATCATAAATATCGCGCGCAAGCAAGTGAGCAACTACACAAAACAATTGAAACAGCTATATATAAGCAGCTCGAAGATATAGATGGTGTAATTCATAGCACCATAGGTATTGAAGATGGCATTGCCAATATACTCGATATATTAGCGGTAAAGTCGGCATCGGTAGGGCGTTTAGAGCCATTGGTTAATGATTTAAGCTGGTTGGGTAGGGAGTTAGTAACGCTCGTTAATTTACCTTACTATCGTAATCAACGTAGTAAAAACACGTCTGTAAAAGTAGATAAGCCATCGCTTGCTCTTCGCTATATTGGTCTTGATAACTTACAGCTAGTTATACCTACATTTGCTGCGCGTCATTGGATGCCACATAGCACCGAGCCATTTTCATTATTAAAACGCCGGCTACGCGACAGCGCGATGGCAAACGCGATTGCTGCGCAAAAAATTGCACAAATTAATAATGTGAACGACGTTCATGCATTTACCCTTGGTATGCTTTTAGATGTAGGGCGAATTGCATTGGTGCGTTTGTACTTAAAAACGTTTGAGAAAGTATGGCAACGTAAAGTGCAGTTAGCCCGAAATGAAAACCAAAAAGATTTACACACCGCATTATTAGAGCTACAGCCCGACCCGCTATTTTTAACCACTCTACTTAGCAATAAGTCGATAGAGGTAAGCGCCAAAGTAATAGACAAAATGGCTTTTAAATATTTACCGTTTAAAGGTGTAATGCAGCAGCTAGTAAATGGGGTAGATAAGGGCGATACATTACTGCCGTTAACACAAGTAATGCTAAAGGCACGTTGCTACTCTCAATATCTTAATCTAAAAGAGCATCAACTTATTGAGCCTGACGAAACTCTAAGCTGGTTTTCGTACTTTAAGTTCACTAAAACGGAACTAAAAACCCTCCAATCGAGTAATTTTACCAATTTAGCTATTCAAATTGACTAAAAATCTGAATTTTTTGTTAATTTTTTTGCGACTAACCATTCATTCTCACTCTATTTTTATATTGCATATTTGCCGATTAAAGCGTGTGCGCCTCTGTACTCATGCGGTTAGTTGCCTAAAAATAAGCATAAATAGCTATGCAAATAGTTATTCACTATCTATGAAATAATATCTTTAGCCCTTTATTTTCAAGGGATACATGAAAGTTTTTAACGAGACAGATATAAGTAATTCTGAAATAATGTGCGTCTGAAAATTGAACCACAAAGCAATTTTGCGCAATTATCAGGTTACTGATCTTGCCTATAAAGTTGGTTACAAATATTAACCAAACACCTATTTTGATGTTTTGTGTTGCTCACAATTAAGAGGAAATAAAATGACAGTCAATCGCGAATTATTTGATCACGTAATGGTTCCTAACTACGCACCTTCAAGCGTAATTCCTGTTCGAGGCGAAGGCTCTCGCGTATGGGATCAACAAGGTCGAGAGTTTATCGACTTTGCTGGTGGTATTGCAGTTAACTGTCTTGGCCATTGCCACCCTGCATTAGTAGGCGCATTAAAAGAGCAAGGCGAAAAAATCTGGCATCTATCTAACGTAATGACCAATGAGCCGGCACTTCGCCTAGCTAAAAAAATGGTTGATGCGACATTTGCTGAAAAAGTTTACTTTGCCAACTCAGGCGCAGAAGCAAACGAAGCCGCGCTTAAATTAGCGCGTCGTTTTGCACTTGATAAGTTTGGCGCAGAAAAATCACAAATCATCGCGTTCAACAAAGGTTTCCACGGTCGTACATTCTTTACCGTAACTGTTGGCGGCCAAGCTGCATATTCAGATGGTTTTGGCCCTAAGCCTGGCGACATTATACATTGCGATTACAACGACCTAGCTGCTTTTGAAGCACTTATCAGCGATAAAACATGTGCCGTAATGATGGAACCTCTACAAGGTGAAGGCGGTATTGTTTCACCAACTGATGAGTTTGCTCAAGGTGTTCGCGATTTATGTACTAAACATAACGCACTGCTTATTTTTGATGAAGTTCAAACAGGTGTTGGTCGTACTGGCGATTTATATGCATACCAAGGCTTAAACGTAGTACCTGATATTTTAACTTCGGCTAAAGCACTTGGCGGCGGTTTTCCTATTGGCGCTATGATCACAACAACTGAAATTGCACAGCACCTTAAAGTAGGCACACATGGTTCTACTTATGGCGGTAACCCGCTTGCGTGTGCTGTTGCAGAAGCGGCATTTGATACAGTAAATACCCCAGAAGTACTGGCTGGCGTAAAAGAAAAAGCCGCATTATTTAATGAACTACTTAGCGCGGTTAACGAAAAATACAACGTATTTAGCGAAATCCGTGGCCAAGGTTTATTAATTGGTGCAGTAGTGAACGAGCAATACAAAGGTCGTGCAAAAGAGTTTTTAGTGGCAGGTACTGAGCAAGGCCTTATGTCACTAGTTGCCGGTGCAGACGTAGTACGTTTCACTCCATCTTTAGTAATTCCTGAAGCGGACATTCGCGAAGGTATGGCACGCTTTGAAAAAGCAGTAGCAAGCGTAGTAAACGCATAAGCGACTTAAGCCAACCAATTAAGGGCAAGCACCGCTTGCCCTGCAATTCCTATTTACCGTTATTTATAAGGGAGCAAGCGGACTCATGATGATCCTTCGCCCAATCCAGCAAAATGATTACTCAGCATTACTGAAAATTGCCCACGAATCTGGGCATGGTTTTACGTCTTTGCCATTAAACGAAGAACTATTGCAAAAGAAAATAGACCATTCTGTAAGTTCATTTGCTAAGCAAACGTCACAACCCGGTGACGAAGGCTACCTGTTTGTTCTTGAAGATAGCGAAACCGGTGATGTTGTAGGTACGTCTGCAATTGAAGCTGCTGTAGGGCTTGATGATGCATTTTATCATTATCACTTAAGTAAAGTGATTCACTCTTCGCGCACATTAGACGTATACAAAGCGGTTGATATTTTAACGCTATGTAACGACTACACAGGCGCTACAGAGCTTTGCACATTGTTTTTAAAAGATGGCTATCGTAAAAATTGTAACGGTAAGCTACTTTCAAAAGCGCGCTTTATGTTTATAAAGCAGCATCAAGAGCGTTTTGCACAAACAGTGATTGCAGAAATGCGCGGTGTGTCTGACGAAAATGGCAGTAGCCCTTTTTGGCAGTGGCTTGAAGAGCACTTTTTCTCAATGGATTTTCCAACAGCCGACTACCTAACAGGTATTGGCCAAAAGGTTTTCATTGCTGAACTAATGCCTAAATACCCAATTTATGTAAATTTGCTAAGTAAAGATGCGCAAGCCGTAATAGGTAAAGTACACGACAACACACGCCCAGCAATCGAGTTATTAAAAAGCGAAGGCTTTACGTTTAATGGCTACGTAGACATTTTTGACGGCGGCCCAACGGTTGAAGCAAAAGTAGATAACATTGCGACGATTCGTAATGCAAATAACTTTAACGTTGAAATTGGCGAAATGACTGGCGACACCATGGTGTTACTAGCTAACGAAAAGCTTGAAGATTTTAGAGCAACCGTTGCACCAATGACATTTGACGAGCGCGCAAAAAGCCTTATTTTATCGCAAGAAGTAGCAGATGCATTGCATTTGCAAACTGGCGATATTGTTAGTGCAACCACGATTTAATTTAGGAGAAAGTATATGACTCATCCTGCACAATTTATTAATGGTCAATGGTCACAAGGCCAAGGCACAGAATTTAATTCAGTAAACCCTGCAAATAACGACGTTATTTGGCAGGCTTCATCGGCAACTGCGGCGCAAGTAGACACCGCAGTAAATGCAGCGCGCGAAGCGTTTTATGCATGGGCTGATAAAAGCTTTACTGAGCGTTTAGAAATAATTAAAGCATTTGCAGCGCAATTAAAAGAAAACAGCGAAGAGCTCGCTATTACTATTGCACAAGAAACAGGTAAGCCACTGTGGGAAACTCGCACAGAAGCGGGTGCTATGGTTGGTAAAATTGCCATTTCTGAAAAAGCATTTTTAGAGCGCACTGGCGACGTAGAAAACGCAATGCCACTTGGCCGTGCAATGATCCGTCATAAGCCACATGGTGTTGTAGCCGTATTTGGTCCGTATAACTTTCCAGGTCACTTACCTAATGGCCACATTGTGCCAGCGCTTTTAGCAGGTAACACGGTTGTGTTTAAACCGTCTGAACTTACTCCTAAAGTAGCTGAGCTTACGCTTAAACTGTGGGAAAAAGCAGGTTTACCAGCAGGTGTCATTAACCTTGTACAGGGTGAAGTAGAAACGGGTAAAGCTCTTGCTGCTCACAAAGGTATTGATGGCTTGTTCTTTACGGGTTCTTCGCGTACTGGTCATATTTTACATGAACAGTTTGCGGGTCAACCGGGCAAAATTTTAGCGCTAGAAATGGGTGGTAATAACCCACTTATTATTACTGATGTTGAAGACACTAAAGCGGTTGTTCACGATATTATTCAATCAGCGTTTATCTCAAGTGGCCAGCGTTGTACGTGTGCACGTAAACTATTTTTACCAACGGGTAGCAAAGGTGATGTGATACTGGAGCGTTTAATCACAGCAACTAAAGCGATTAAAGTAGGTAATTATGACGATGCAGACCAGCCATTTATGGGCTCTATGATTTCATCAGCTGCAGCTGCAGGCATGGTTAAAGCGCAAAACGAGCTTGTTGAGCTTGGTGGTGAAGTATTAGTAGAACTTGAGCACACAGCTAATACTGGCTTTGTAACACCAGGTATTATTGAGTGTACAAATATTAGTGACTTCCCAGATGAAGAGCATTTTGGACCACTTTTAAAAGTGTTCCGCTTTGACGACTTTGACCAAGCCATTGATAAAGCAAACGATACAACCTTTGGTTTATCGGCTGGTTTATTAAGTGACAGTGCAGCAGATTACGACCATTTCTTACGTCGTATTCGTGCAGGTATTGTTAACTGGAATCGCCCAATTACTGGCGCATCAAGCGCAGCACCGTTTGGTGGTATTGGCGCATCGGGCAACCACAGAGCAAGTGCGTATTACGCAGCCGATTACTGTGCATACCCAGTTGCTTCGGTAGAGCTTGAAAAAGTAGCTATGCCAGCAACACTAAGCCCAGGCTTAAAAATAGATTAAGTAGTAATACTACTTAATTATTATAAAAGCAGCTTCGGCTGCTTTTTT
>NZ_AUTL01000287.1:0-42372 GCF_000498015.1 Pseudoalteromonas sp. TAE79 | reverse complement strand
CCTATGACCTTAAATTTTCAAGATATCTCTGTGCGTGCAGCACTACAAATTATTGCGGGTTATAACGATTTTAACTTAGTAACCAGTGATTCAGTGACAGGTAATATAACACTGCGCTTAGATGGCGTACCGTGGGATCAAGCGCTTGACGTAGTATTGCGTATTAAAGGGCTAGACAAACGAATGGATGGCTCTATTTTAATGGTAGCGCCTGCAGAGGAGCTTGCGGCACGTGAAGCTAAGGATTTAAAAGCTAAACAGCAAGTTGAAGACTTAGAACCACTCTATAGTGAATACATTCGATTAAACTATGCTAAAGCCGAAAATTTTGCTGACTTATTAAAAACAGATAGGAACAGTATTATAACTGCCCGTGGTAGTGTATCGGTTGATCAGCGTACAAATACTTTATTAGTGAAAGATACTGTTAAGAGTATAGAAAACATTCGCCGGATGATAGAAACGCTTGATATTCCAGTGCAGCAGGTTGTAATCGAATCTCGAATGGTAACTGTGCGCGATAACGTTACTGAAGACTTAGGCGTACGCTGGGGCTTTAGTGATCAAGGCAGTAGTGTTGGTATTTCTGGCTCCCTTGAAGGCGCTGAAGGTATTTATAATGCGACATCAACTTCAAATGCGCCAAGTATTTCAGATCGATTAAATGTAAATTTACCAATTTCTAATCCTGCGGCCAGTATTGGTTTGCACATAGCAAAATTGGCTAACGGTACATTAATTGATTTAGAGCTAAGTGCGCTTGAAGAAGAGAATAAAGGCGAAATTATTGCTAGCCCGCGTATCATAGCGGCTAATCAGCAAAAAGCGCGAATAGAGCAAGGTACTGAAATCCCTTACACTGAGTCAGCTTCAAGTGGTGCTACTACTGTAAGCTTTAAAAAAGCGGTACTAAGCTTAGAAGTAACCCCTCATATCACACCTGATAATAAAGTAATTCTAGACTTAATTATTACTCAAGACACACGTGGTGATACTGTACAAACGGGAACAGGTGAAGCAGTGTCAATTGATACCCAAGAGATTCAAACTCAAGTGTTAGTTGAGAATGGACAAACCGTAGTACTCGGTGGTATTTTCCAGCAGCAGATCATTAATACTACGAGTAAAGTGCCAATTTTAGGTGACATTCCTTACGTAGGAAGACTATTTAAAACCACAAGTGAGTTTAATGAAAAGCGTGAATTACTTATTTTTGTGACACCAAAAATACAAATTGATTAAAATACAGTGGTTTTATGTTAACCAACGGGTGATTATTTAGATTAATTGCTCGTTATATGGCTTTTTATGCTAATTGACTTGAAATACCCCCGCAATTACTGAGATAATCCCCTCCTTAATTTTGGGGCCAGGTCGTTAGGCGGGGTTTTATTTCAAATTTTAGAGTTTGTTTGTACTAAAAGATATGGCTGAGAAACGTAATATATTTCTAGTTGGCCCCATGGGGGCTGGCAAAAGCACGATTGGTCGTCACATCGCTGACCAATTACACCTTGAATTTGTTGATTCTGATCAAGAAATCGAACGCCGCACAGGTGCAGATATTGCATGGGTATTCGATCTTGAAGGTGAAGAAGGCTTTAGACTTCGAGAAGAGTCTGTTATTGGCGATTTAACCGAGATGCAAGGTATTGTACTTGCTACCGGTGGTGGTTCAGTAATGAGCAAAGAAGTTCGAAACAAGCTTTCGGCTCGAGGTATTGTTGTATACCTAGAGACACCTATAGAAAAGCAAGTTGCACGCACGCAACGCGACAAGCGTCGCCCATTACTGCAAACTGAAGAAGCACCTCGTAACGTACTAGAGCGCTTAGCAGAAGAACGCGAGCCCCTATACAAAGAAGTTGCCGATTTTGTTGTACGTACCGATGAGCAAAGCGCTAAAGTTGTTGCTAACCAAATCATCGAGAAATTAGATTTTTAAAAACCAATAATAAGGAAATAACTAAGCATGCTTAAATTAACAGTTAATTTGGACGAGCGAAGTTATCCTATTTATATTGGGCAATCTGCACTTCAAGATAATGGCCGCCTGGTTCACCACATTGGTGATTGTCGGCCTATCATCATTACTAATGACACAATAGCGCCTTTATATTTACAAGCGTTACTTGACTCATTAGCAGATCAAAATCCGCTATCTTTTATTATTCCTGACGGTGAACAATATAAATCACTTGAATGGTTTGAAAAAATATCAGCATTTTTACTCCAAAATAACTGTGGCCGAGATACGTGCTTAATTGCGTTAGGTGGCGGTGTTATAGGTGATCTAACTGGTTTTGTAGCGGCGTGTTATCAGCGCGGCGTACCGTTTATTCAAATACCAACGACAGTGCTTTCACAGGTTGACTCATCGGTAGGTGGTAAAACGGCAGTAAATCATCCTTTAGGTAAAAATATGATAGGGGCATTTTATCAGCCTCAAGCGGTTTTTATTGATACACAAACATTACACACCCTACCAGCAAGAGAGTTTGCAGCAGGTATGGCTGAAGTAATTAAGTATGGTCTGATTTACGATACCGAATTATTTGCATACTTAGAGCGAAACGTAGCTAATTTGCAGCAACTAGATGAAACATGTTTACAGCATATTATTTTTAGATGTTGTGAAATAAAAGCACTTATAGTTGCGCAAGATGAAAAAGAGCATGGTTTACGTGCTTTATTAAACTTAGGTCATACATTTGCCCATGCAATTGAGGCAGAAATGGGCTACGGCGTTTGGTTACATGGCGAAGCTGTTGCAACAGGCATGGTATTAGCAGCTAAACTTGCCAAGACACGCCAAGATTTAAGCGCAAGTGAAGTTGATCGAATTATTAAGCTGCTTGAGCTATATAATTTACCAACAGAAATTCCAAAGCAAATGACTAGCGAGCAGTTCCTAACGCATATGCGTAAAGACAAAAAGAATAAAAGAGGCACTATACGCTTTATTCTACCTACCCAATTTGGCCAGTGTGCATTAGTTGATGATGTTTCTGATGACCAAGTTAGAGACTTAATCGAGCAGTAAATGCAGTCACAAATTTTACCAAGCCGTGCGGCTTTGGTGGATAGAATCGCACTGCAATTTGAGTACGGACAAAATTTAATAGTTTTACTTGGCACATCGGGGCTAGGTAAAAGTTATATGCTCGAAACCTTCATTACAGATAAATACAATGACTTTAATAAAGCGTTTGTGCAAGTAAGTGCACAAATGACTGACGCTCAGCTAATGAGCGATTTATTAGAGCAAAGCTTTAATTCCCCTTTGGTTGATCATAATTTAAGTTTACCTGAAAACTATTACCAGCTACTTGAGCAACAGCAGTGCGGACCTTGTTTATGGGTGCTTGATGGCGGTAGGCAACTATCTGAAGAGATACTAATTGAGCTTGAGCTGCTTTCTAAAAATAGCCCTAATACGTTGTATATCATAATTGCATCACAGTCTAAACTTGCTTTAAATGACGTTGTCGAAATTTACTTGGAGCCACTAACGCTTCGAGAAAGCAAGATGTTATTGCAGTGGTACTTTACTGATTTACCTTATGATGAAGACCCTGTTTTTAGTACTTTTTTAGCCGAGGCTCATGGTAACCCCAGTTTATTGCTTGCTTGGCAACCTAGCGAGCACATAGCCGATATTATCGTTAAAGATAAAGTATCTTGGCGATTACACTTATTGATTTTGATGTTGTTAATTATGCTTTTAATTATTGGTCTGCTTTATAAGTCTGATATGACGCAGTGGTGGCAACAATATTATCAGCAGGAAGAAACACAAGTCCTAAATACAGCAATATCTGTAGAGCAAGTAAGTGAGCCGGTTATAAAGCAAAATGACTCAGTAGTTACCTTAAATGACCCTGAAGGAGTTGAGCCAGATATTGAGCCAAAGAGCGTACACATTAATGATGTGCCTGCTATCATGCAAAGTCTTACCGAACCTGCAAATACAGTTAAGGTATTAGACAATGCTATTGATAATAGCGCTAAAAACAAAAGCAGTGAAGCAGGTGACGTTGTATCTAAAGCTCTAAAAGTAGAGAAAGTAAATACAGCAGAGCAAACTCAGATCAGCCAAGATAATATTTGGTACATGCAGCAAGCAGATACAAATAGTGTTATTCAATTATTAGCGGTAACTCAGCAGGAAGTTCGCGATAATTTCATTGCTCAATTCAATCTACAGCAGCAAGCACATTCTTACCAAACGAAGCGAAATAATCAAATATGGTGGGTTGTTACATTTGGCAGCTTTGAGAGTATAAACGAGGCAAAATCAGCAATGGATACTTTACCCCCTGGGGTTAGAAAAAATAAACCTTTCTATAAAAAAATTAGTAAAATAAAGCAAGAAATAGCAGTCGTTGATCAGTAAAACACACTGCTTTAGTGTAAAATCGCGCAACACCAGATTGAAGTAAAGAGCCAATGCAGCAAAAAAGTAGAGCCTTCCTTAAATGGGCCGGCGGAAAATACAGCCTAGTTGAAAACATTAATGCGCGATTAAACCAAGCTAGCAAGCATGCTGATACTTTGGTTGAACCTTTTGTTGGTGCAGGCTCTGTGTTTTTAAATAGTGACTTTAAGCACTATATCCTCAATGATATCAATGCAGACTTAATTAACTTATATAAAGAGCTTAAAAGCTCTCCAGATGAGCTTATTAGTGACGCTAAAAAGCTATTTGTTGATTTGAATAATCACGCAGATGCGTATTACGAATATCGTGTGCAGTTTAATCAAAGCCGTGATGTATACGAACGTTCAATCTTGTTTTTATACATGAACCGCCATGGTTACAACGGACTGTGTAGGTATAATTTAAAAGGCATTTTTAATGTGCCTTTTGGTAAGTATAAAAAGCCTTACTTTCCTGAAAAAGAAATGTATTTTTTTGCTGAAAAAGCACAAAAAGCAACGTTCACTTGTTTAGATTACGATGACGTTTTTAAGTTAGTGCCTAACAATGCTGTTATTTATTGCGACCCACCTTATGTACCATTAAGTAAAACGGCTTCTTTTACGTCTTACGCAAAAGGGGGGTTTAATTTAGATGATCAGGCTAACTTAGCTAATTTGGCAGAACAAGCCGCATTTGAAAATAACACGCCTGTGCTTATTTCAAACCACGATACCGTGTGGACGCGTAAAATTTATAGCCAAGCATCGCTTGAGCAAATTCAAGTAAAGCGCACTATTAGCCCCAAAGGTGGCTCTAGAAATAAAGTTGACGAGTTGATGGCTATGTATTTAGCACCCAAGCAACCACTGCGTAAATTGCGATAACAAAAGCAACAAATAGTACAATCGCAATTAAAATGATGGATAAAGGGGAATGTTGTTTAAAATCGACTTGGCGTTTATTTTCAGATTGAACACCAAAAAATGCAGCTAGCACACTTTGCAACGCGCTAAAAAATTGTAGCATTATTTAAAATAAAGGTTTTAAAGAAGGAGCGTTTTTAGAATCTTCAGAACTAGTAAGTAGTTCCAGTAAATCAAGGTAATGAAACTGAGCACTACGGCTATCGCCAGTTAACCACGAAAACCATGATGACTCTTCTTCAGCTTTAATACACGCAGTTAAAGTGTTTTGAGCACTTACCACTTGTGTATTATGACAATTACTCACTGAGCTTAATTCTTGCTCAGAGCTTGAACCAAAGCTAAACGCCCCGATAAGCAGTAATGCCGACGCAATTAATATCCCAATTTTAAAAGCACGCATGATGAAATCCAATAATTTGTTACTTTTTTAATCATAGCAAATACTGGTTAAATATCAAACTTAAAGTTACCTAAAATGGGGGCTATTACGCCATATTACTTGGGTAACATCTTCAATTAAGTTACATTAACGCAATACACTATTTATTGATGGAGTTAATCATGTTTAACCCAGAGCAAAAATATTTAATAGCCCCTTCTATTTTGTCTGCTGATTTTGCAAAGCTAGGCGAAGATGTTGATAAAGTTCTCGAAGCGGGTGCTGATGTGGTTCACTTTGATGTAATGGATAATCACTATGTACCTAATCTCACAATTGGTCCTATGGTGTGTAAAGCACTAAGAGATTACGGTATTACAGCACCTATCGACGTACATTTAATGGTTAAGCCTGTAGATAGCATAATACCTTTATTTGCTGAGGCTGGTGCTTCTATTATTACTTTTCATCCTGAAGCCAGCGAGCACGTCGATCGTACAATACAGTTAATTAAAGATCACGGCTGTAAAGCAGGATTAGTGTTTAACCCAGCAACAAGCCTAAGTTATTTAGACCATGTTATTGATAAGCTAGATACCATTTTACTAATGTCGGTAAATCCTGGGTTTGGCGGGCAAAGCTTTATCCCTCATACGCTTGAAAAATTACGCCAAGCCAAACAGCGTATTATTGAATCAGGCCGAGATATTCGCTTAGAGGTTGATGGTGGTATTAAAGTCGATAATATTGCAGCAGCGGCTCGAGCGGGTGCTGATATGTTTGTTGCAGGTTCAGCTATTTTTAATCAACCTGATTACAAAGTGGTGATTGATCAAATGCGTGAGCAGCTTGGAAGTGTTAAGTAATGAAGTACGATGTCGCCTTATTTGATTTAGATGGTACTTTGGTTGATAGCGTTTACGACTTGTATATCGCTATTAATTTAACCTTGAGCGATTTTGCTTTTCCTATTGTTAGTCAACGCTTGGTTGAAAGTTGGATTGGTAATGGGGTTGAAGTCCTTGTAAAACGCGCTTTGAGTGGCGATATGCAAGTGAGTGAAAATTTAGATGAGTCACTTAGTGGCAAAGCAATATTACAGTTCTATAAGTATTATGAACAGCAAGTTGGTGAGTATAGTGTTTTGTACCAACATGTAGAAACAGGGCTTGCAGCACTTCGCGGTATGCCTAAAGCATTAATCACTAATAAGTCTCGAATTTTTACAGAGAAACTACTCGAAAAATTGGCACTAACGAGTCATTTTGATGTGGTTGTATGCGGTGACGACATGGCAAAAAAACCATCGCCAGAACCATTGCTATTTGCCTGCAAAAAACTAAATGCGGAGCCTAATAAAGCAATAATGATAGGTGATTCTAAAAGCGATATACTTGCAGCTAAAGCCGCTAATATAGACGTAATCGCACTTAGTTATGGCTATAACCAAGGTGAAAGTCTTGAGGATTATAATCCGCAGTACCTATGCGATAACTTCTTAGATATAATACCTGTTCTAACGCAGCGTTAAATATTATTCATTAAGCAAAATAAAGGAAAATCATGAGTAAACCAGTAGTTTTAAGCGGCATTCAGCCAACCGGTGGTATGACAATAGGCAACTATGTTGGCGCTATTAACCAGTGGCTAAAGTTACAGGAAGACCACGAAAGTTTCTTTATGTTAGTAGACTTACACGCTATTACGGTTCGCCAAGAGCCTGAATTACTGCGCTCTCGAGTGTTAGATGGTATTGCTCTTTACGCGGCATGTGGCATTGATCCTGAAAAATCTGCGTTATTTGTACAATCGCAAGTACCTGAGCACGCACAATTAGCGTGGGTATTAAATTGTTACGCGCAAATGGGTGAGCTTAATCGAATGACTCAGTTTAAAGACAAGTCATCTAAGCACGCAAATAACGTAAACGTGGGCTTATTTTCATATCCGGTATTGCAAGCTGCAGATATTTTATTATACCAAGCTGATCAAGTACCAGTAGGGGATGATCAAAAGCAACACTTAGAGCTGACTCGCGATATAGCCACACGCTTTAATAATTTATATGGCGACGTATTTAAATTACCAGAGCCGTACATCCCTGAGTTTGGTGCACGCGTAATGAGCTTGCAAGATCCACTTAAAAAAATGTCTAAGTCTGACGAAAACCCAAATGGTTACATCATGTTATTAGATGAGCCTAAGCAAATTGTGAAAAAGCTTAAAAAAGCAGTAACTGATTCAGATGAACAAGCACGTATTTATTTTGATCGCACAGAAAAGCCTGGCGTATCAAACTTGCTTACTTTATTGAGTGTTGCAACTAAGCGCTCAATTGAAGACCTAGTTCCTGAGTATGAAGATAAAATGTATGGCCATTTAAAGAAAGATACAGCAGATGCAGTTGTAAATATGATTGAGCCAATTCAAGCACGCTTTAAAGAGATCAGAGAAGATCAAAACCTACTTGCTGGCATAATGAAGTCAGGTGCTGAAAAAGCAAGTGTACGCGCTGAGAAAACATTGAAATCGGTATACGATGCGCTTGGTTTTATTCCTCGCGGGTAAGTTTATTAAAATAAAAAAATGCCGCTTGTTAGCGGCATTTTTTATATAATACTGATTAGTATAATTATACTTTATATAGAAGCTGATTTTCTCGCCACTTTATAATTCTAGAGTACTTAACACAACCTTTACTTATGGTGAGTAAGTAAAACCTCTATTTATTTAATAGAGGTTTTAAGTAATGCCCAGTATGTGAACGCTCACATTCGGCCACTTCTTCTGGTGTACCTGCAATGAGTATTTCACCGCCGCCAGCTCCGCCTTCAGGTCCTAAATCAATAACCCAATCTGCTGTTTTAATAACATCGAGGTTGTGCTCAATAACCACAATGGTGTTACCGTGATCGCGCAGGCGATGTAATACAACAAGCAGCTGTTCAATATCAGCAAAGTGTAAGCCTGTTGTAGGCTCATCTAATATGTAGAGTGTTTTACCAGTATCACGCTTTGATAGCTCGCGTGCTAGTTTTACACGTTGCGCCTCACCACCTGAAAGCGTGGTAGCGGCTTGACCTAAGCGGACATATGATAAACCAACGTCCATTAAGGTTTTAAGCTTGCGTGCAATAGCCGGTATTTTGTCAAAATACTCATGCGCGTCTTCAACAGTCATCTCAAGTACTTGGTGTATGTTTTTACCTTTGTATTGGACTTCGAGCGTTTCGCGGTTATAGCGTTTGCTCTTACATACATCACACGGTACATACACATCAGGTAAAAAGTGCATTTCAACTTTAATTAAGCCGTCACCTTGGCACGCTTCACAGCGTCCGCCTTTAACGTTAAAGCTAAAGCGACCTACTTTGTAGCCACGTGAGCGCGCTTCTTGTGTGCCTGCAAATAACTCACGAATACCGGTAAATATACCTGTGTAGGTTGCCGGATTTGAACGAGGAGTACGACCAATTGGGCTTTGATCAATATCGATCACTTTATCAAAATGATCTAAACCGCTAATTGATTTATACGGTGCCGCTTCGGCAGTGGTTGCGCCATTTAGCTCTGTATGAGCAAGTTTAAATAAAGTATCGTTTATTAGCGTTGATTTACCTGAGCCCGATACACCTGTCACACATGTCATTAAACCAAATGGGATTTTTAAATCCACATTTTTAAGGTTATTACCCGTTGCGCCAAATAGCTCTAGCCATTTGTCGTTCGTTGGGTGACGCTCTTTTGGTATTTCTATTTTACGTACGCCTGATAAAAATTGGCCCGTAACAGACTCTTTGCTTGCTAAAATATCGTCGCGCGTACCTTGAGCAATAATATGCCCACCATGAACACCCGCACCTGGGCCAATATCAATAATATGATCTGCAGCACGAATAGCATCTTCATCGTGCTCTACCACAATAACGGTGTTACCTAAGTCGCGCAAATGGATCAATGTTTGTAATAAACGGTCGTTATCGCGTTGATGTAATCCAATAGATGGCTCATCTAGTACGTACATTACACCTACAAGACCGGCACCAATTTGACTGGCTAAGCGGATACGTTGAGCCTCACCACCTGATAATGTATCGGCGCTACGTTCAAGTGATAAATAATTTAGGCCAACGTTAATTAAAAACGATAAGCGGTCGCGAATTTCTTTTAATATTTTTTCAGCTATTTGGCCTTTTTGTCCGGTTAACTCTAAACCTTCAAAAAATTCCATGGCTTCACCAATACTCATGCATGTGATTGCAGGTAAGTTGGTTTGTCCAATAAATACATTTCGAGATTCTTCGCGTAAGCGCGAGNCATGACAGCTAGGACACGCTTGGCTTGTTTGGTATTTAGCAAGTTCTTCGCGTACAGAGTTTGACTCGGTCTCGCGGTAGCGGCGATTCATGTTGTTTAAAACGCCTTCAAACTCATGGTTACGCGTAATTAAATCGCCACGGTCGTTACGGTAATTAAACGCAATCTTAGTGCTACCAGAGCCATCTAAAATAATTTTTTTCGAGTCGCTGTCTAAATCTTGATAAGGCACGTCTAAATCAAAATTGTAATGATCTGCAACCGCTTGCAGCATTTGATAGTAATAAAAGCTGCGTTTATCCCAGCCTTTAATTGCACCGCCAGCAAGGCTTAACTCTGGGTTATGCACTACGCGATTAGGATCAAAATATTGGCGTATACCTAAGCCATCACAGGTTTGACAAGCACCAGCTGGGTTATTAAACGAAAACAAACGCGGCTCAAGTTCAGTCATTGCATAGCCACAAGTAGGGCAGGCAAAATTTGCTGAAAATAGAATCTCTTCAGCGCTGCTATCGTCCATGTATGCTACATGTGCAACACCATTAGACATTTCAAGTGCAGTTTCGAACGATTCTGCTAAGCGTTGTTGTAAGCCATCTTTTACTTTAAATCTGTCTACAACAACTTCTATTGTATGTTTTTTATGAAGCTCAAGCGTTGGTGGATCAGACAAGTCACATACTTCACCGTCTATACGGGCGCGAATGTAACCTTGGCTAGATAGCTGTTCTAATAACTTAACATGCTCACCTTTACGCTCTTTTACTATTGGCGCAAGCAGCATTAATTTACTGCCCTCAGGTAGAGCCAAAACAGTATCTACCATTTGGCTAACGGTTTGCGCAGCAAGTGGTAAATCATGTGTAGGACATCGTGGTTCGCCAACGCGGGCAAACATAAGTCGTAAGTAATCGTAAATTTCGGTAATAGTACCTACGGTTGAACGCGGGTTATGAGACGTTGACTTTTGCTCAATAGAAATGGCAGGAGAGAGGCCTTCGATGTGATCCACATCAGGCTTTTCCATGAGCGATAAAAATTGTCTTGCGTACGCAGAGAGTGATTCAACATATCGGCGTTGTCCTTCTGCATAAAGCGTATCAAATGCAAGTGATGACTTCCCCGAACCAGATAGACCCGTAATAACTATTAATTTATCACGTGGGATGGTTAGGCTGATGTCTTTTAAATTATGCGTACGGGCGCCTCGGACTTCAATGTTTTCCATGCTATCTCGTTTATTACCAAAATTATTTACTCAGTATCGCATAATACGAAGCAATATTAATCCTTGATCAATGAAAAATCCTTACTTATAGGCGATTAATTATTGCCAAGCTTATGGTAGAATCCCAACCTCAATTTTTCATAGAGTAAGATCACGCAGATAATGACCGCATCTTCACTTAATTCACGAGAAAAACGCGCCGCAGTATCGCTGGCGAGTGTGTTTGCATTTAGAATGCTCGGCTTGTTTATGCTGATGCCTGTATTGGCTATTTATGGACAATCGCTTGAAGGTTTTTCGCCTATTTGGATTGGTTTTGCCATTGGTGCGTATGGTTTAACGCAAGCCGTATTGCAAATACCTATGGGTCGATTATCCGATAAGATTGGTCGTAAAAAGGTTATTGTTGGTGGCTTAGTCGTATTTGCTATTGGCTCTGTAGTTGCTGCATTAGCTGACTCTATTCAAATGGTTACCGTAGGCCGCGCTCTACAAGGTATGGGCGCAATAGCCAGTGCACTACTCGCGTTTGCTTCAGATTTAAGCCGCGATGAGCAACGACCAAAGGTAATGGCCGTTATTGGTATGAGCATAGGAATGAGCTTTGCCTTTGCTATGCTACTTGGGCCAATTGTCGCAGCTTCGTGGGGTATTGCGGGTGTATTTTGGTTGACTGCTATTTTAGCTGTTTTTGGTATATTTATAGTGACTATGCTAGTGCCAAATGCGGTAAATAAAGCGCCCAAAGGCGATACATTAGCAAGCTTTAGCGACATTAAAAAACTAATTAAGCACCCTCAGTTAGCACGATTAAATGCAGGTGTATTGCTATTACACTTAACGCTAACCACAATATTTGTCGTACTGCCGAGTCAATTAATTAAAGATGGCTTAGTTGCCGACCACCACTGGTATTTGTATATTCCAGTGCTATTTTTAGCATTTTTATTAATGGTACCAATAATGATTGTGGCCATTAAAAAAGAGAAAGAAAAACAAGCATTTATTGGCTCAGTAGCCTTGTTAACTATTAGTATGCTAGCAATGTCGGTATGGGTTAATAGTGTAGTAGGCATTGCTGTGTGTATGCTGCTTTATTTTGTGGCGTTTAACTTTTTAGAAGCCACTATGCCTGCGCTTGTATCGCGAATAGCACCTGCAAGCCAAAAAGGTTCAGCAATGGGTGGCTACTCATCTAGTCAGTTTTTAGGCGCCTTTTTAGGCGGTATGTTAGGTGGTTATGTAGCACAAACTACAACGACGCAAGCTGTGTTTGCGGCAGCGGCACTTGTTGGGTTAATATGGCTTATTATTGCGTGGAAAATGCAAGTCCCACCCAAAAGTAAAGTTATTAGTTTAATGACCAAATTAGATTCTGAAGAGCATGCTCAAACACTTGCTTCTCAGTTAGTTGCTTTACCAGGTGTAATAGAAGCAACTGTGGTTCGCGATGAAAGTCGCAGCTATTTAAAGATTAATGATAAAGAATTTGACCTAGACCAAGCGCGTAAAGTAGCTGGTTTAATCTAACATTTATAGGAGATGGTTCCATGGCACGCGGTGTGAACAAAGTAATTTTGGTTGGTAATTTAGGGCAAGATCCTGAAGTTCGTTATATGCCTAACGGCAATGGTGTAGCAAATATTACCTTAGCAACTTCGGATAGCTATAAAGATAAAAACACTGGCCAAATGGTTGATAAAACTGAGTGGCATCGTGTTGTGTTCTTTGGCAAATTAGCTGAAATTGTTGGTGAATATTGTCGTAAAGGTTCACAAATTTATGTTGAAGGTAAACTTCAAACACGTAAGTGGACCGATCAACAAGGCCAAGAAAAATACACAACTGAAATTGTAGTTGACGGATTTACAGGTCAAATGCAAATGCTTGGCGCACGCGGTGGCGATCAGCAAAGCGGTGGTTATCAAGGTAATCAAGGCGGCCAACAAGGTGGTGGTTACCAAGGTAATCAGCCGCAAGGTGGCCAACAAAGTGGTGGTTACGGTCAAAATAACCAAGGTCAAGGCGCACAGCAAGGTGGCTATAATCCACAGCAACAAGCCGCACCAGCAGCACAACCAAAACCGGCTCCAGCACCACAGCAGCAAAGTAATCAATATCAGCCGCAAGGTGGTTATGCACCACAGCAAAAAAGTGCACCACAACAGCAAGGTGGCTTCGCTCCTAAACCGCAAAACGCCCCGCAAGGTGGTGCATCAAACCCAATGGAACCAACCATTGATTTTGACGACGATATCCCCTTTTGAGGAATACATAAGTAAAAATTGTAGATAAAAATCATTAAGGGCTTGTTTTTACAAGTCCTTTTTATTTTTTTGGAAAATATGTTGACAATAATTTCTCTAGGTACTATACATAAATAAAGTGTAGATAAAGAGGTGCTCAATGTCACAAATTCGAGATCTGATTTTTAGTAACGGCGAACGATATCCAATCTTAATGGGGGAAGGTGGATTACCCAATTTTTGGGTAACGTTATACGTTACTGAAAAGCTAAGAACATCACACACTCAATCGGCAATATCCAATTCACTTGGTCATCTGATTCATCTAAAACTATGGGAAAATATTAATGATAGAAATCTTGTCTCTGAGTTTGAGCAAGGCCACTTATTAAATGACGAGGATGTTTATTCCATACGGGACCATTGCACATTAGATACAAGGAGTTTAAAGAAGTGGCTAAAGACATCCGAGAAGAATGTCGTCAAGTTCGCAGCGGCATCAACAGCTAGCGTAACACCAATACAAAAAGTATCTAACGATCATGCTTCAAACCGAATGAGTCAGATCGCTTCCTATCTAGAGTTTTTAGCCAGAACAATTCTCAAAACGAAATTAATTGAAGAAGAGGTTTCAAATAATATTGAAGCCATGAAAAATTTACTGTTAGCGAATAAGCCTAAAGGCAGTAGTGGTAAAGGACTTACTGCGGATCCAAATACCAAGGCACCACCCCCTAAAGCGTTTGAAAGAATTTTAAGTATTGTTAAAGAGACTTCACCTGATAATCCATTCAAGGGCGAAGAAGTTAAATTTCGAAACGCAGTAATTTTTGAAGTAATGGAAGCTACAGGGATGCGGGCTGGAGAAATATTGGCCTTGCAGATTCAAGATATTGATTTTCAAAAAGGAAAAGTAGCTGTTGTTCGTAGGCATGATGCGATTGAAGATCCTCGCAAGAAACAGCCAGTGGCGAAAACTAACGAGCGTATAATTCCTGTTGCTAAAGCTATCACAGATAGGTTACGTGAATACATCATGGATAGAAGATCAAAAATACCTGAGGCTAGAAAGCACCCATATATATTTGTTACGCATAAACATGGTAAATATCACGGTAGCCCAATCTCCAATAGCACTTTTGTTAATAGAGTTCTAAAACCTGCGGTTGCAATCCATCCAGAACTGCTTGAAGAGATTACTCGTCATGGTTTTCGCCACAATTTTAACTACAAGCTCTCTAAGAAGATCGATGCGGTTAATAAGGCGGCTAAAGAAAATCCCAAAATTAACTCTATTAACGAAAAGAAAGAAATTCAGATCCGTAAAGAGCTGAATGGCTGGAGTTCAGATAAAACGGCTGAAACTTATAACCTGAGACACATTCGAGAAGAAGCTGATCGAGTTATGAAAGAGGATATGGATCACTGGACTAACCGAGCTAAGAAGGACAAGTAGTATGCAATTAAAGAAGAATAAGGCACTAGTAAGCCAACACACAACGAAAAGCGGTTATCCGTTTTATTTTTCGGATATTGAGTGGAGGCTAGATGGTTCAACAGTAATTAATTTCCAGCGATTAACCGCTCTTGAACCAGAAACAGAAGATGGTTTTAGAAAAGCTTTGTGCCGCTACGCTGAAGAACTCTCAGCTATGCATACTTTTAATATGTTTAACCGCTTCAATGCTTACATGAAGGCTACAAAAGAAGGCAAACTGTCATTACAAGGGTTAACAAATTATCGAGCGTCATTTGATTCAGATAGCGAGTATAAGCTAGGTGCACTCAAGGGGTTCTTGTTGGCTTGGCACGAGTGGGGATTCAATGGGGTCAGCAAGGAAATTGCAGATTATTTAGAAGAGTTAACTTTAAAAGGAAACCCAAAAGGTAATGCCGTAAAAGGTGCTTGCCCATATTCTGGCCCTCTAACGCATAATGAGCTTGGAGCTTTAATTGACTGGGCATCAAATGCCTTTACTCAAGGAACTCTTAATTTAAAAGAATATTGCTGTTTTATGGCGTTGGTTTTAACTGGTCGCAGATATGTTCAAATTCGCTCCTTACGCTCAGTTGATTTAGTTGTTAGAGAAGACTCAAATGGTAATGACTATGTTATCAATTGCCCTAGAGCAAAACAGCGTGATGTAGGCTTTAGAGAACAATTTACCCCACTGCCAATAAATGAAGATTTATATCTTCTACTTCATAATCAGCGTAACCAATCAATTCAATACGTTGAATCTTTCTTGGGAGTAAAGTTGTCGGCTTCCCAACGTGAGCAGATCCCAATTTTTATTGAGGAACCTAGAGTTCATCGGTTATCAAGTTTAGATGAATTAGAAACAAGACTTTCGCAAACGCCAGACTACTTACATATGGCTGCTGATTCAGCATATGAATTATTGCGAGGAGTAGCGATTAAAAACACAGCCTGCTCTGAACGAACAGGTGATTACATTAACTTCACAGCTTCACGTTTTAGATATACCAAAGGAACAAATCTAGCTCGAAGAGGGATTAGTGGTGTTGCATTAGCTGCTGCACTAGATCACACGGATACACAAAATATTGGTGTATATACAGAAAATACTGAAGAAACAGCAAAGCAAATTGATGAAGTAATGGCTCCTATGCTTGCGCCTTTAGCTCAAGCTTTTTCAGGGAATTTGATTGCATCAGAGCGTGATGCAGTTAGAGCAAATGACCCGAATAGCCGAGTCAAAAATGGCAAGTCTGACAACGTTGGTAGCTGCGGAACTTATGCTTTTTGTGCTTCTGGATATAGAGCTTGTTATACCTGTTCAAATTTTGAACCTTGGATTGAAGCGCCTCATGAAGAAGTTCTCAATGAGATCTTTGCGGAAAGAGAGAAGCAAAAAGAGTTAGGCATATCCAATAATGTTATTCAGTCTACAGATAGGCTTTTATTAGCAGTTCAACAAGTCATCGTGATGTGTAAGCAAGAGCAGTCAAAAGAGGAGTGTGCAAATGGCTGATATTATTCACTTTCAACCTAAGCATGAGATAAGCGCTAAGCAAAATTTAGACAGTTTTATCGAGCACTGCAAAAATACATTAACACTCTACGATGAGCAAGGCGGCTGGCAAAGTAACAACTGGCAACATAAGCAAAAAAATCGGTCAATAGCGATGACTTTTTCAAAGTATAGAGCAAAGTCAAATCCTGCGAATTTTGACCCTTTGGATGAACCTTTTTTGTCTTTTGCAAAAGCCTATATCCGCTATAACCAGAGTATCAAAGCGGTATCTAGCGTAACAAATAAAATGGTCGCATTACGTATGTTACATGACGCTCTTGTTGAAGTGCATGGTATTGCAAATGTACTGAAAACTGATGGACTGGTAATTGGTGAATTAGAGACTATCACTAAGCAAAGAGTTACTAATAAAGATCGAAGAAATAAGATTGGCTATCAGATTGAGATCTTATTGGAGTTCATTCGGAGTAAGCGAATTGTGCCTGCACTTCAATCGTGGGAGAACCCTTGGCCTAAGGTGGGTGCAAAAGCCGAAAGAACAGATGAAGACTCTCGTAAATGGCAAGATACTCGTTGCCCAAGTATGCACCAAATGCTTGCTTTAGCAGATAGCTTTGCGAATGCAGAAACTTTAGAGGATAAATATTGGTCTAGCGTTATCACATTGTTGATGTTTGCACCGGGGAGAGCTGGGGAACTATCAGAGCTAACCGTTGACTGTTTGCACCGAGGAGAAAATGGAGCGCTTGGAGTCAGGTGGTATGCTGAGAAAGGTTTTGGACATACGATCAAATGGGTTCCAGAAGCTTTAGAGCAAACGGTCATTGAAGCGCATAGCAGACTAATGGAGATTGGCAAGCCAGCTAGAGAAGCTGCGAAATACGCACATGACAATCCCAATGTGTTTATGCGCCATACAGGTTGCTGTACATCAGACGACTTTGCAGAAAACAAACCGCTAAATGCATATCAATTTGCACATGCAATGAGTTTTACAGAGCAGTCTATTACAAGCATGAAAGCTAAAACGAGTCAGTTCAGCAGCGTAACAGCATGGAATATGGTTGGTGGTAAAAACACAAAGTGGGTTCAAAAAATAATATCCTCAGGTGAGCCTACTTATGAAGATTTAGCGAGCTTTGTTGCTTCCGAGTATCAAACTCAAGACTGGCCTAATCTACCTTCTATTCAACGCCCAGTTTGGGAATCTTTAGTATTGATAAGAGATCGTGAGTTTCACAACGAATTTGACGTTAGAGAATTCTCATGGCGTTTGCCTAGTGTTAATGAGCTTAATACTCAATTAGCAATTCGAGACAAGTTAAAAAATCCACCTAAAACATTATTCCAACGTATGGGTTACAAGGATGAAGACGGCTCCGATATTCGCTTAACTTCACATCAGATCAGAGTTTGGCTATCAACCAATGCAGAGCGTGGTGGTATGGATGCATGGCAGCTTGCTAGATGGGCTGGGCGTGCTCGAATTAACGATAACCGTCATTATGATCTGCGCACACAAGATGAACGTGAGCAGCAAGCTAGAAGTATTCTTGAGTTTAATGAGAGACCAACAGCGTTAGAGGCTATTAAGATGAATTTGCCTGTTAGCTATAAGGATTTAGGGGTAAATCGTATCGGCATAGCAGATGTAACCGAGTATGGTATGTGTGTTCATGATTACGCTATGTCGCCATGTACGAAAGGTGGAGAGTGCATGACATGTAAAGAGCATGTTTGTATCAAAGGTATGCCAAAAACACTTGAACGAATTATACATCTAGAAAAAAAGGTCGAATCTCAATTCAATAAAGCGACAGAAGATGACGCAGATGGTGTTTTTGGTGCTGATAGATGGGTATCGCACTTGGGATGGAAATTGGCTCATATTCGCACACAGCGTGAGCGGCTCGAATCAGAAGATACGCCAGAGGGGGCAATATTGTGGATACCGCCTGAACATGATCCTAGTCCTGTAAAACGAGCACTTGAGCAAAACGATCTAGAAATCAACGCTAGTGATCAAGATCTTGTTGAAGAACCTGAAGTCGCAATGTTATTGGGGATCGAAAATGCCTAAAAAAATCATTACTGAAAAAACACTACCATTGGCATTACATGAACTCGATAAGTGGTCAGGAAAACTCACTTGGAATAGTTTTGCCGAGCAGCTTACCAAGGTGCTTGGGGAAAAGAATATTAGTAGGCATACACTGCTTTCCTATCCTGCTTTAGTTGAAGCTTTTAACGACAGAAAGCAAAGCCTTAAAGAAGCAAATAAAGACGAAGAAAAAGACATTACACTTGAGTTTGCTAAACAGCAAATAGCCACTCTTGAAGCTAAAGTGGAAAGGCTAGAAAAGCAAAACGAAAAATTGCTAGAGCAGTTTGTTCGTTGGCAACATAACGCATATATGATGCCCAATGTTGATATGAAATTATTAGACAGGCAACTTGATAAGCCTCTACCTGAGGTTGATAGACGATGACCAAAGGAAAAAATGGACAGCAGATTGCTCAAGAGAATATCAAATTGGTTCAGACTTGGATTGATGAACGTAATGCAGCTAGAGACTGGCACGAGTACGAGTACAGCGGCAAAATAAATCGTAGAGTATTAGCTGAAGAACTGGGTTTTGCAAAGTCTGTATGTACGCAGAATAAGGCTGTAAGAGCACTAATTGAGGAAGCTGATAGCTACTGGTTTCGCAAGATTGATGAAGATAAAAAGTCTCATGAAGCTGCACGAGAAAGAGCTGAAAAACAATCAGGTATGGCGGCAGTAAGCAACAATGCGCTGGCACAAAGAATTGCTGAGTTAGAGGCGGAAAACAGACAGCTACAACGTGAATTAACCAAATTCAAAAAACAGCAAGTGTTGGTTCAATCTGGCGCAGCAGGATTCAAGTTATGAGTGAAGTTGCCCACCTTCGTCAAATCATTCAAGTGAAGAAGCAGAGAGCCAATTCATACGCAACAGTTGATCTTATCAATACTGATGGTTCGATCAAAAAGCGAGATAAAACAACAGTTGTTAAGTTTCCAGAGCACGCCAAAGATACGGCTACAGCAGGTAGCTTATGGGAAGTCTCAGGTAAAGAACATCTTAATCATTTTACCATAAATGACTTTTCGTTAAGTGAATACACCATTGATGCGGCAAACATTAAATTTCTCAGGCCATCAGGAAGGATTTTATCTCGCTGGATAAGCAACAATATCAAAGGTATCGGTAGTGTTATTGCAAACCGACTTGTTCGACTTAAAAAACTAGCGCACCTTATTGAAACACAGGACACAGAAGCACTACTAAACATCGCTGGTATGACAGAAAACCGTGTAAAGGACTTAATAGAAAGTTGGCCTAGCGAGGCTCTTTTTAACACGATTAACTGGCTTGAAGAACAGAACTTACCATTAGGTTTTGGTGAAAAATTAGTGGCGATATTTGATGAAGAAGCGATAGATAAAGTTAAAGAGCACCCATTTCTGTTAGTAGCAATGGGAGCTTCTTTTGAGCAGGTGTCACAATTGGCGTTAAAGCTTGGCTTTACTTTGGAAGATGAGGTTGTTGTTGCTGGTATCGCCCAATATGCGGCAATTAATCATGCAAATAAAACAGGCTCAACGGTAATATCTAACGATGAGTTATACAGTGCATACGCTAAACTCATGAAGTCGAATGTTCCAACTAATGTTGGTGATATAGCGTGTGAACAGGGGCTGCTAGTTCAGGTCAATGGTGGTTATCAAGTTTACGGAAAAGCGTTAATGGAAGCTTCTGTTGCTCAGTTTCTTGTCGATGCACATCAAAGAGAAGCTGGTGATGGCTGCTTGCTAGCTGGTTGGGAAACTGCCCTTTCAAATGATTTAGTGCAAGCAGCATTAACTGATTATGAGAGAACTTTGGACTTTAACCTAACTGATGACCAGCGAGACGCTATTATTGGTGCCGTGTTATCTCCTGTGTGCGGTATATCAGGTGGTGCAGGTACTGGCAAAACAACCATACTTAAAGCCGTTTTAGGTGTTTATAATAGAGTTGCAGATGGTGTAGAGTGTTACCAAGTGGCATTAGCAGGCCGTGCAGCACAGCGTATGGCGGAAAGTACCCAAAGGCCAGCCAAAACCATTGCAAAGTTTATTGGTGAGCATCTAGGCGATAATAAGCCTGATTTACCTGAGCAAATAATATTAGTCATTGATGAATCATCAATGGTGGACCTTCTGTCTATGTATAGACTAGTTGGAATGTTGCCATATGCTGCTAGAGTCATTTTTGTTGGTGACACTGCTCAATTGCCGCCTGTAGGTAATGGTTTGGTATTTCACGCCCTAACTGATACTCAGATACCGTTTTTTAATTTAACGCAGGTTAAGCGGCAAAGCGAGGAAAGCGGGATACACAAGTTTTCGACATCTGTTAGAAATGGGTTGATTGAGCTTCCTGAGCTTAGCAAAAACACACTAAGGGAGGGTGGCGACTGCTCGATTGAAACAAGGCCGACCATCGAAAGGCTCATAGCACTTTGGCAAGAGTCTGGCGGTATTGAAAAAAGCATTGTTTTATCGCCTATTAGAAAAGGCGAATTTGGCGTAAATAACCTAAATGTGGAGCTGCAAGCATCAGTAGGCAATGACAGGCAAGCCATTTACTTTCAAGATTCATTAACAGGCTGGATTCCTTGGATTACATCAACGGGTTCAAGATTATTAAAAGGAGATCCTGTATTAGTCACCGCAAACAACTACGATGAAGATGCAGACCTCAGAAACGGTGACTTAGGGCTTATTGTTGAAGTGTTTGAACAACCTGATGATTATGGTGCTGTTGCTGTTATTGAAGTAAACAACGCCTTGATTAATGTTACTGCTGAGCTATTAGAAAAGCTGCACCTTGGATATGCAATTACTATCCACAAATCTCAAGGTTCACAATGGCCTAATTGTTTTGTCATGCTACCCAACGAAGCGGAAAAAATGATAGACCAAACATTGCTATACACCGCATCAACTCGTCCAAGTGAAAGGCTTGTGGTGATGGGAGATGAAAGTGTAATTGAAAAGGCAGTTAAGGTTGGTTCAAGGGCATTAAATCGAGCAACTTTTCTGAGAGAAAAGGTAAATTTAGCATTTGAGCTGATTTAGTCTGGAAAGGGGAATTCATTGGAAGTGCAAACTTTGTAACAGGTTTGTTTAATTTAACTGCTTAGTACATAAGATCAATGACATAATATTTTTAATTGGTTATATTTATCTCAATAAAAATATAAGACAAAAAAGATTATAAAGGGAACTGGTATGAAAAAGATTTTACCATTAGCAATAGGGATCAGCATTCTATTAACAGGCTGTAATTCAACGCCAAATTATCGAACAGTTTCAGAGTCTGAAATTCCTACATACGAGTCTAAATTATCATCCAGTGAAGCATTGGTCTTTAAGACTAACTGGAAGCAGCCAACAAACAAAAAAGAACCGTGTGAACTAAGAATGGAGGGGTATGCTCCAGTTTCTCAGCAAAGTAGCTCTTATGCAATTACTTGGGACGGGGAATGTAAAAATGGTAAAGCATATGGGCTAGGTCGGATGGTCGCCAACAGGGGCGCTGTTGAAAACTATGAAATAGGCTACGTTAAAGATGGTATATCAGAGCAATATTACTATAGGGGAGTTAAAGGCACTAACAATATTCAGTTTGGGCAGTACATAAGAGAAGATAATAAGCCTGTAAAATCACAAGACAATTACGCTTCAATTAAAAGTGATGGCGAGATTGATTATGTGTTCGCATCGATTGAAACTGATAAGACTACTGGAATAGCACTAGGCTCAAATTATAGAAAGTATAGTAACGGAACGGCAACGCAAACAGGCTATTTTGGTAATGGTTATTTCTTCGGAAATAGACAAAATTTCGATACTAGCTCAACTAACACTGCAAACCAATGGGGCTTCTTTAATACAAACACTGATAAGCCAGATAATTATGTTGTTCTTAAGAACAATCAAGGAACTTGGCATCAGCTTTTCGAATATGGCTCAGCGAAAGAAACTGTTCAGTTACCAGAGAAGTATTTAAATACTTTAATGAGAGTAACAGAAGAAGCTACTCAAGCTACTAATAAAGTTAGGCAAAGCGGTCAGTATGCTCTAGCTATGAAAAAGAAATATGATGAGCAAAAAGTGGCATCTACTACAAATACAAGAGATGAGCCACAACCTGACGCTTCTAAAGGAATTTCAACTGGCACAGGTTTCTTTATTTCTAATGATGGTTATGTGCTTACCAATAGTCACGTAATAGAAGGTTCATCAAACATTTCAATCATTCTAAATGGTAAATCTGTATCGGCTACTCTAGTTGATTATGACCCTAGCAATGATATCGCCTTACTGAAAGTAGATAAGGCAGTTGAAGGTTTACCGATTGAGCTTAAAAACAAAACAAAGCAAGGAACCGCAATCGCTATTTTAGGTTATCCAAATATAGGCTTACAAGGCAACGAACAAAAAGCGACATTTGGGTATGTTAATGCCAATTCTGGCATCCAAGGTGATACTCGGTATTTTCAAATTGATTCCCCTATACAGCCCGGAAACTCAGGTAGTCCGATGGTAAATAATCAAGGTGTTGTCATTGGAATTGCTTCAGCATCGTTAAATCAATCAGCAGCTATTAAAGCTACGGGAACATTGGCTCAAAATGTAAATTATGCCGTTAAAATAGCTTATGCATTGCCAATGCTGATAAATCACGGTGTAGACTATATTGAACCAGTCAAGCCAAAAGCCTTAGAAAAAACAGAGCTGATAGAGAATATTTCTAATAGTGTAGTGCTTGTTGTGGCAGAGTGATGTAGGTCATGTAATGGTTTTAGCCCCCAAATTAATTAAGCGGATTGACTATAAAGCATCAGTAGAGTGTGGGTATACTAATTTACTTCACTCTTCCGTTTATATTAGTCAATTAAATGACCATATAAACGGTACGTGTGAACTAGCAATGCATGAAATCAAATCCAAAGTAGATTTCTTAGCTGGTTGCATGACTATTACACTCGACCACCCAATAAATGAACTTGAATTTCTAAGAGTACGCCTTTGTGAAGGTCAAAACTTTACTAATGTTGATGATTTATCTTACATAAAGAAAACCTCTTGCACGTTTCCAAAGGCGGGTAGGTTAAATCTTACAGGTCAAGCGATGTTTTATGCTTCTGTAGCCCTTAAACAAGATGATACGGCATTAAGAGTTGTATTATCTGAGGCTCAAGCGAAACAGCTTGATCACCTAAATGTACTGCGATCTCATCAAGTGAGTAAAACTGACTTATATCTAAGAATCATAGGTATATGGGATCAAGTAAGACGAAATGAGAAACCGTATTATTTAAACCAAGATACATTTGACTATTTCACTGAGGCGAGAAAGTATATGGTTCAAAAGTTTGAGCCTAGATTGCTTTTAGCCTATGAGTTAACAGATCGTTTCTTTGCTGATATTTTATCTAGAGGAGGCAGTGAGAGGTTATACCAAGTAACATCAGCCCTAAGCAACGTGTTTTTGAGTGGTAAAAGCGATGGTGTTTTATACTCTTCTGTAAAAGCAAAAGGAGAGCCTGTTGTAGCTTTAACTCCCAAAGCTGTTGATGATAAATTAGAGCATCAATTAGCCACTGAAGTCTTGGTTGAAAAGTCATTTGGTTATGACTTTTACCAATTTAAAACGCTGGCTAAAACATCTTATATTGATAAGATGTCAGGTAAATTAGAGTGGTAATGAGCTTAACTAAGACTTTCTATAGCCAAGCTTAAAATGTAGATTATACGAAGTTTAAAGCCCTATAAATGCGGTTAATCTACAAATTGTGATTGAAATGTATATAATGATTTTTAAAATACTCCTTGATATTATGTTTTAAAAGGAATTTCAACTCACTCACTCACCCATATATGGAGTTATGTATTCATTACCGTTCTGACCTATACTTAAGATAGATTTTTGTAAATTATCATCCTGTAAGTCAATAAAAATAAGTCACTAAAGAAAAGTTTACATTAAATATTGTATTTTTTGTAAACTTTTTTTATAGTCTTTTGCAAGGTTTATGCATACTTAGACTTTTGTAAACTATAGGTGCTGTTATGAAGACAAAGTTGTTTATTGGTAACACAGGGGAAAGACTTTCTATATTACTTGACGATGATGGCATGCCACTCACTTATCCAAACCTGTTTGTTACTTCAATGTACCGAAATGATGATCAATCATCTTCTTCCTGTCAGAAAGCTCTTGAGCACTTATCTTATCTTTATGAGATATGCAATGGGTTAGATATTAATATTGAACAACGACTCGCAAAAGGAAATTTCTTAACCCATGAGGAAATAAAAAACATAGCGTATTTCACTGGAATCACTCGGGATGCAAGTCACAAAAAGTTTAATACACCAAGCAATGTGGTTAAGTTTAAACCACGCAAGCCTCGATTACTTGAAACTGCAAGGTATGCAATAGTCGCAGAGAAAGAAGAAGATAAAGTCTTTTGGCAAACAAAGTATAACCGACTCACGGTCTTTGGAAGATATTTAAGTTGGCTGGAGAAATACCATCACGCCTACGCCGAAAGTAAGACTGAATCATATTTTTTTGAACTTCGACCAGCAAAAAGTGAAGGGCTCACCTACGGAGAAATACTAGCATCACTTACACATAAATCCCTCGACAGTAATGAGCGCGTCATCTTTATAGACCGTATTCGTCCTGATTACTCCGGCAACCCATGGATCGATCCGGATATAAGAATGCGTAATTACGCAATATGCATGTTTATGTACTCTTTGGGAGTGCGTTTGGGAGAGTGCCTGAATGTTAAATTAGATGATCTTGTTCTTAGGAAAGGACAACGCTTTGTTCTAATTAATCGGAGTCCAGGAGACCCAAATGATCCTAGAACTAATCAGCCACGAGTAAAAACAAACAGTAGGGCATTGGCACTGACACCTAAGCTTCAAGTTATCCTAGATACGTACATTAATGAGCACAGAGCGAATGTTGAAAATGTCGGTCAAACCAATTTTTTATTTGTCTCTCACCGCTTAAGAAACGGCCAAGTCAACCCACTTTCAATCAGCGCCGTTGAAAAAATATTTAATCAGCTAAGTAAAGTTATGGGGTTCAACATTTATCCGCATATGCTTCGTCATACATGGAATGATCGCTTTAGTGAAGTTATGGATAAATTAATCTCAGAAGGTAAAACGAGTGAAGAAAAATCAGAGGCTGACCGGTGTCAACTTATGGGGTGGCAACCTGGCTCAATGATGTCATTAATTTATTCTTCTCGACATAACCAAAAACGGGCGATGGAGCTTGCATTGAATATGCAAGATGCGGATTTCGATTTGAAAGAGTCTATCGCTTATGACGAAGAACTACCATTTTAAAGCTGTATAGGGCATCGATGAACAAAGAAGTTAATAAAAATTTGTCTGAACAAGATGATGCATCGGAAACACCAAACGTCAACGAGTATTTGGGCGGAAATACTGATTCTGATGTCAGAACCTCATCAGCTGGCTTCCGGTTTAATGTCACAGATGACAAGTGGGTGCTTGACTCTGAAAGTAATCTTCACGTCACATTCGTTAGAAAGTATCCACAAGAGTACCAAAAGAGCATTATTTTAACGCTAGCACATTATGCAGAAACTTCATCTGCTAAATACGCATCAATGCATACTAACGAGTTGAGACGGTATCTCAAACATGGCGAAGGTTTTACGCTAAATGGACTACTCGCTTACAAACTATCTACTCCTCAGCATAATCGAGATCAATACTTAAGTGTTTTTCGTTGCTTCTTTAGGAAGATGATATATTTAGGTTTTGATGTGCCTGAAGTCTTTATGAAAGAATTCAATACTTGGGTTTTAAAGGGAAATGAAAAAGGCATTCCCGTATTAACCCAAGACCCGGAAGAGGGACCTTACAGTGAAATAGAGTTTAGAGCTGTTAAAGCGACCTTAGATTATAAATATGCAGACGATACAATTTCCGATAGAGAGTATTCTATCGCTCAGTTGTTTATGACAACTTTTCGGCGTCCTACGAACTTGAAGCAATTGAAAGTGAAAGATTTGCTTGCAAGCTCAAATGTTCTTGTAACAAAACAAGTTATCTTTCAGATTAATATTCCTCGTTCGAAAGGCAAAGAGCGTCCATTTCGTTCCCAGTTTAAGGCATTTGCGTTAATAGAAAGTATAGGGCTCGTGTTGACTAAACACATCCAGAATTCAATTAAGTTAGTAGAGACAAAAATCAAGCGCAAACTAACTCAACTAGAAGTCAAAGAGTTACCCATATTCTTTAATAAGCAAATGCTTAACGAACTGAATGATTATTCACCAGATCAATTAATGGATTACTTAAAATCTGAAATACCTCATGTGTCATCGGCTGATTTAACAAAGGAACTTCAACTCGTAATAGGCAAGTTGAATATCAGATCAGAGCGCACCGGAGAAACTATTCGCACAACCGCCTATCGTTTTAGATATTCTGGTGGGACAAGAGCGGCAGAAGCTGGTGCAGGTATGACAACGATCGCTGAACTCTTGGATCATTTAGATACACAACATACCGGTGTGTATGTTGCAAATTCACCAGAGTTAGGCCACCAAATTTCTCAAATCATGAATAATCCTCTGGCTCGATACGCAAGTGCCTTCATGGGTAAAGTGGTTGCTGATGAAGATGAAGCTATAAAAATAAACCCAAATGCAACGCGGATATCGTGTAGAGAAAAAAATTGTGATGTCGGTAGTTGCGGCAGTAGCAGTTTTTGTACGGACTATGCGCCAGTAGCATGCTATTTGTGTCCTAAGTTCTTGCCGTGGGAAAATGCACCACATCATGAAGTGCTGCAATGGCTTTTAGAAGAGAGAGAAAGGCTATCAACGATCCTTAATGACCACAAAGTTGTTGAGATTAATGACAGCGCAATCCTTGCCGTTGCGCAGGTAATGAAGCATTGCGAAGAGGCGAAGCAAAATGGCTGATAACAATGTACTTCTTTTTATTCCCAGACATGAGCTTGAATTTGAAACAAATGTTGATGACTTCATTCGTTTGGTTGAAGCAGCGCCCAACCCAAACGACAAAATAGATTACAACTCTTATTATTGGCCTAAGATTGGAAACTTCACCAGAATGGGGGTCAATAGCAGGGTGAAGGATAAAGAAACGTGGCTTGATGATTCAATAATAAAGTTTGCAAAGGCTTACATTAAGTACCAAGCAATTAAAAGTGGTACTTCAATGTACGCTCATTTTTATGCTTTGAGAGCAATTGAAGCAGTCTTTCAAAAGCGGGGGGAAAAAGTGGATATTGCCAGACTACTTCCCCGTGATTTTGACTATGCTGCTCAAGAAGCAAAAAGAAATATGGCCGAGGGGGCGGCTTACCAAGCCGGCATGAAGTTAAATGCGTTAAGAGCTTTTCTTATTGAACATCAAATGATGAAGCCATTTGAATGGAAAAATCCTTTCAACAAACCTAAAGGTAAAAAAGACCAAACCGGAGAAGTTGGTCAGGCTTACCGTGAGAGCAAAATGCCAGATGAAAATTCAATTATGGCTATGGCTACTATTTTCGCTAAAAAAGAGACCGACCTCTCCGCAAGAGACATTTTTACCACATCGACTTTTAGTTTAATGATGTCGGCCCCTGAAAGAGGCTCCGAGCCTCTATATTTAAAAGCTGATTGCCTAGATATTCGTCAAATAAAAAAGTCATCCAACGACTATAAGGTTAATCCTGAGGCTATTATCGAACAAGATGATGCCACAGAACTTTTGTTTGATGAGGATGACGTTAGCACTGAAGACAGTCAGTTGAATAAAGAACAAATCGGTATTCGATGGTTTTCAGGTAAGGGTTATGGACATGAGAATAAATGGATACCTGATGTCATGAATCCTGTCGTCAAGACTGCCATTAAACGCTTGCAGAAACAATCTGAAAAAGCGCGAGCGTTCGCTAAGATGCTTGAAGAGTCTGATGAGTTTCCACGTCACCCACTTTGTCCTAAAGTTGATGAAGATAAACCACTCACAAAGAATCAAGCCGTTGCAGCTCTGGGGTTAGATACGTCTAAATTTACTGATAAACAAACAGCTACATCTGGTAACCAAATTTTGCGAAGGAAAGGTATAGAGCGGGTTGATTTTGCAGTAACACTGAGAGATCTCAATAAGATAGTCAGGCAGAACTTACCTGATGAATGGCCATATGTGCCGTTTAAGAAAGGAAAAGGTAAAGTTAGACTCAAGTGGTCAGAAGCACTTTATGCTGGTTTTTCTAATCAATTTGATAAACGTAGAAGTACAATATTTACTGAGTTATGGATGCCAGACATAACGACTTTAAATGAAGACTTAAAGCCAACCCTAAAGAAGAATCGCTCCACAGGTGAAATAGCTGTGGGAAACCTTTCTATTTTTGGCCGGCATGGCTTAAAAAATTTAGAATTAAGGTCTCATCAACCACGCCACCTATTAGATACTATGGCGTCGGTTAATGGCATGAGTGACACACTTCGATCTAAATGGGCTGGGCGAGCTGATCCGAAACATAATCGATATTATGATCATACCGATGAACAAGAATATAACCGAGATTGGTTAGAGGAAGAGATTGCGGGAAATTTGGCTGCTATCGATGACGTTAAGAATTTGTTTAAAGTTCAAATAGCAAAAGGTAATAGTCGCTCTCTTCAGGAGCATAATACGTTGACAAGCCTGGCTATTCATATCACTGAGTTTGGAGAGTGTAAGCAATCATACATCGATCAACCATGCATGAAGCATCGAGATTGCGTTAACTGTAACGAGCAAATTTGTGTGAAGGGAAATAAAGAAAATCTTACACGGTTGGAAGACAAATATAAGAAAGAAAAGCTACTTCTAAAAGGTGACAAAAAGGCAGTGGATGAAGGAGTGAGGGGGGCAGAACAGTGGTACCAACGCAGACTACGCACCGTCGTAAGATGCGAAGAACTCATAAAATGGTTAAAGAGAGAAGACGTCAAAGATGGTGATAGAATTAAACTTGCCGACTTGGATGATATATCCCATTTAGACCGTGCTTTGGAGGCCAATGGAAAGAAAAGGATACCTAAAATTGAGAACTATAAGCGCAAAAAGTTGGCACATAGAGGCGAAGTCGCGGTTGAACTTATATCCGTAAAGCAACTTTTGGCTAACAATAATTTACTTGATCCCCAAGGCGATGATGATGACTCTATTTTTAATGGTTTTATATTGGATGATTTCTGAATATGGCTAAACACTTATCCGATGATGATATTGAGAAAATAGTGGAGCACTTAGATGAATGGGAACTTAGCACCAAGATTACTTGGGAAAAACTGTGCGAATCTCTAGATGATAATTTAGGAATCAGTCATACCCGCCAGACTTTGCAGAAATATGCACGTATTAAAGATGCTTTTGACGACTTAAAAAAGCACATACGTGGCAAACGTCCCGTTGGGAAAAAGGTACTACCAAGTTCTTTGGCCGCAGCAGGTAAACAGATAGAAACACTCAAACGAAAGAATGAGCGCTTAGAAAGAGAAAACGCAAATTTATTGCAGCAGTTTCAAGTGTGGCAATACAATGCTCACATACACGGAATGAAGCAAGAGCAATTGAGTCAACCGCTTCCTGATAAAGTTAACAATTAAACAGCAGGCGGAATGGCTACCTGTTTCGTTTTCTAAAGATGTACAGGCTATCAATTAAGAATTTTTCAATTTAATTTATAAAGTTGCGCTGTGATACGGCGTGGAAATCCACGAGGAGTAAATAAGTTATGAGTAGTTTTAAGATTGGATATCTTTTCAAGCCGACTCGCTGTGACATTCACTATGTAAAAAAAGATGATCACTTCCAAATAATAGCTGCTAGATGAGCTTTTTCAATTATTGAATCAACTCCTAAGAATTGATTTAATCGTCTTAATTCATAAAAAGCGCGGCTTCTGTGAAATTAATTACAAATTTTTGTTACTTTGATAAACTCGATTTTGTAACGTAATCAAGAGGCAAAGTACAGAGTATGACTTCAAATATCAATTATCTAGAATTCTGCGACAAATATGGTTTTGATTTGAACTCGGATAAGACAAAAGAGGAGTACAAAACTGACTGTGTTAAATTCGACTTTGATGTTTGTGAATTAACGTCTGATTTAGACAAAAAAACTACCGACAGAAAACATGGCGGGGAACGAGAAGGTGCAGGTCGACCGGCTTTAAGAGGTGAAACGGTAGTAAAAAGGATACCGGCGAGATATAAACTTGCGGTTGAAGCACTAATTAAACATTTGGATGAAACTAGAGGCCAAAATGGGTCGACTGGTTACGCCTCAAGCGTTAATTGCCGAAACTTAAATGATACTTTGATTACGTTACAATTTCAAAGCAAGAGCAAAAAAATCATCATGTGAATCGCTTTTTGAGGTGTTTTTTGATGTGAGTTCATGATTAAAGCATTAATTCTAGCATTAATTCTAGTAGCGTAGACTTGATCTGACATTCAAAAGCAAGTGCTCATTATCTAATCTGACAGTCAACATTGTGACATAGCGGTCATTACCCACTTTTGATGATAACTTCTGCTCCACGCCCATAGCGGACCAAACGAATTATTGAATCCAACGGAAAAAATCTAAGATTCAAAGAATTAGGCTTGAATCATAAGGTGTGGTGCCTAAGGCGGCCACCGAAGTTGAGACACCGCGGAAAATAACACCTACTTTTCTACAGAATCAGATGAGGAATTTCTTCGCCATATACCCATTTGTTAAAGAAAACTGCAAGATTTTCTCCTGTGGCATTTTCAAATGAATCTTTCAAATCTTGGGTTGTAAATGCTAGGTGGAATGGCCGGACGGTTACTCTAATAATTACCATTAGGCCAAAAAAGAATTTATTTAAATGGAAAATTATAGTTTTAATTTTAAGCTATTCAGTGTAGTTTATTAACCTTGTAGTTTCGGACTTTCAACAGGAACTTGTATGTTTCGAATTTGTAACTTTATTCTAGCTTCTGCTTTTGTTTCTTTGTCAACCTTTGGCTCTGGAACACTCAATCCAAATACTGCTGCTAGTACAAGCGCTCTAGATGAAGCAGTGATCACAGTCGATGAACCTGAACAATTGGATAGTTCCCCAATTGAACCTCCTACTTTAGCATCTCCTTTAGATAGTCATGACACTAATAACTCAAATATTAGTGCACTATCTGCGTCCAGTGGTGGAGGGGGTGGCGACCCGAGCGATGATGACGCTTCTGGCCCAGCTAGTGAAGATATCTTTGCACGCTTAAAAACAGACTTCACGGTAAGTCCGCATACCACCGATTTGCTGGGTGACCAAGTTGATGTTAACAATGGTAATGTGATGTTTCGCAATACCGATTTGGTCATTCCCGGCAATGGCCTTGGGTTAGATATCGTTATAAGTCGTTCACTAAAAAGCTCCGCCAATTCCTATAGCCAGTACGATATGCTTGCAGACTGGAATTTAGATTTTCCTGCTATTCAAACTACCTTATTGAAGAGTTCTACTCGATATTCCGGCAGTTGGGGCCAGGGCAAAGAATGCTCAGGTAGTTTAGAGCCTGGCCCCATTTCGAATTGGGGAAGTGTATTTGAAAGTTTTGAATATTGGAATGGGGACAGTTTACAGTTACCCGGAGGAAAGAGTGTTAAATTGCTGGAGAATAATGGTTATTTTGCTTCAATAAGCACATATAGAAAGGTGACGCAGTCAAATTGGAAATTCAGTTGTTTTAATCGTGCAGATGGTCAAGGTGAAGGATTTATTGGTTATGCCCCTAACGGATTAAAGTATACGTTTGATAAGCTAAGATTAATAAAAGGCCAGTCAATTATTAGGGCTTTCAAACCAACCTCTCGCTTTAATGCCTTTATGTTAGCAACTAAACTGGAAGACCGTTTTGGCAATTTCATAAAGTATAATTACACTGGTAATAACTTAACATCTATTACTACCAGTGACTCCCGCACTGTCACCTTCAATTACAATCATCCTACAAACTCCAATTTGATTACTTCTTTTACGTTTAATGGCAGAACATGGAACTACGATTATTCAGTAATTAACGGTAGAACTTCATTGACTAAGGTAACGAGACCAGATGGTAAGTACTGGAGTTATAACCTTTCTGATTTGGTAAACGCTATTCAGCCAAGTATGTCGACTAATGATTCTCACAGTGAGTGCGGGATATTAACAAGTAGCGGGAATTTCACTGTTTCGATAACCCATCCTGATGGTATGACAGGGACATTTGAATTTAAGCCACAACTTCATGGTCGAAGCAATGTCACTAAATACGCAACAGCTAGCGTATATAGTTCTCAACCCATTCAACCACGTTGTTATGTCAATTATGCTTTGTCTCAAAAAACATTATCGGGTAGCGGAATTGATTCTTTAACATGGAATTATATTTATTCTGGCAATCAAGGTACTTGGACCACAACAACCCCGACCTCGGTGCATCTGTTACCTAGTTCTTCTCCCGTTGACGCAGAAAACCATAAATCAACGACGGTTGAAGACCCCGACGGTAGTAAGACGATTTATTATTACAATCGTGATTTCAGTAGCTTTAAAGAAGGCAGTTTAATCGTTGTTGATAAATACGATAGCAATGGAACAACGCTATTATCACGCACAGAATCTAATTTTGTTGCGAGTCCGGCAATCGGTAGTGTAGACATCATGTTTGAAAATAATGCACCTGATAATAAACGTACCATGCAAAGTAGCAGTATTATCAGTAAGGTTGATGGTTCAACTAATACTTATACGACGACTTACAACACCTTTGATATTTACGGCAACCCTCAGCTCACTAGTGAGTCAAATAACTTCAATAGTAAGAAACGCTATACCAAACAATTTTATTATGATGATACGACCAACTGGTTAATAGGCTTGCCGAGCTACACGCAGGTATCAAGTGATGGTAGTGCCTATACTGAAACAAGCCGCACCACCTACCACAGTGCTACTGGAAGCTATAAATCCTTACCTTATGAGCGTCGAGCCTTTGGTCGCTGGTATAAACGTAATACCAGCTATCATACTACAGGGGTTAATGCGGGTTTGCCTAATAAGGTTGACTATAACGGCACAAATCGCTGGGTCGAGTATTCCAATTATAAGCGTGGTATTGCGCAAACCATTAAAACCCCACAAAGTTTAAGTACAACGCCACAATATGCCTATAAAGAAGTAGATAACAATGGTTGGGTGACCAAAGTGACTGACTTTATGGGGTTGTGTATCAATTATGATTACGATGACCTTGGACGAATGACTTTAGTTGATCCTTGTGATTCTCGTTGGTTAAGTACCAGTATTGATTACTCCACGACTGCTGGAAGTGACGGCTTAAGTTACGTTGAATCAGGCATGTTCAAACAAACAGTAACAAAAGGTAATTATCAAAAAATCACCTACTTTGACAGTTTACTGCGAGCTGTGATGACTAAAGAGTGGGATAACACCATTTCATCTACTGCACGTTATTCTCGCCAACAATTCGATGCGTTTAATCGCCCAATTTATCAAAGTCTACCCCATTCAAGTAGCAGCACGCCTTACGGCACCGAAAGTCAATACGACGGTTTGGGACGCCCGACGTTAGTTGATGACAACACCACATCCGGTAATGTTAGTTATAGCTATTTATCGAATAACCGCGTGCAGGTTAATGATAATAAAGGCAATGTTACTACGACAACCTATATGGCTTACGGTGCGCCCGAAAATAGTATGGCTACATTGATAGCCGCGCCTCATAGCGTCAATACCGTCATGGCTTACAATATATTCGGCAATATGACCTCTGTTAACCAAGGAGGCATTACCGAATCGCGGGTTTACGATAGTTATCAACAATTGTGTAAAACCGTGCGGCTTGATGTGGGCAATACCGCGATGGCAAAAGATGCACTGGGTCAAATGAGCTGGCAAGCTAGGGGAAGCTCTGTTGATGGCAGTACCACGGCCTGTGACACCACTGTCAGTGCGACCGACACGGCCACATTCACTTATGACAATTTAGGCAATGTTAAATCAATATTGTTTGGTGATAGTAGTCCTGACCAAAGCTATGCATATGATGCTAATAGTCGTTTAACCACTTTAACCGCAGGCTCTGTGGTCACAGCTTATGAATATAATTCTGAAAATCTAATTGAAAAAGAAACAATGTCAGTTGATGGACAAAGTTTTGTTTTAGATTATGCATATAACAGTAACGGCAATCTGACTAATACTGTCTACCCCAGCGGGGCCAATATTACCTATTTCCCTAACGCTCTGGGCCAGGCCACAAAGGCGGGCTCCTATGCCAGCAGTGCCACCTATCATCCCAATGGAATGGTCAAGTCACACAGTTATGGTAATGGCTTTGCTCATACCTCAACCCAAAACAACAGTGGCTTGCCCAGCACCTTCTATGATGTGAGAAGTGGCACTTACGCTATAAACCATGGCTTTAGTTACGATGCCAACAATAATGTTACTGTTCTTGATGACAAAATTAACAATGCCTATGACTTAAGTTTGACCTACGATGGATTAAACCGCTTAGATATAATAAGTGATAGTTACTTAGGAAGTGGTGATGTGAATTACGACAGCATGGGTAACATCACCTATTATAAACTGGGTAGCCAAACCATTAACTATTACTATAACAGCAGCAAGCAGCTTGATTACACTACTGGGAACAAAAGTTATGATTTTACCTACGACGACAAAGGTAATGTTACCGATAATGGCCCCCGTGGATTTATCTATAATGCCGCCAATCAAATGGTGCAAAGCGATGGTTACTTGTATACCTACGATGGCAACAATAAACGGGTAAAAGAAGTCGGCTCTAATGGCACTAGCTACTCATTTTATGCCAGTAACGGCAAGTTAATGTACCGCAATGCCAATAATCAGAATATTGATTATTACTACTTAGGTAGCAAGTTAGTGGCCAATAAAAAAGGCTCAACCGTTACTTATTTGCACGCTGATTATCTAGGGAGCAGTGCGGCCGAGTCCAACACAAGTGGCACGGTCAGCTCGAGAATGCACTACCAACCCTTTGGTGAAAGTATTGAAACGCCAAAAGATGACATTGGATATACCGGACACAAGTTTGATACCGACTTGGGTTTGAGTTATATGCAGGCACGATACTATGATCCAGTTATCGGGCGGTTTTATTCCAATGATCCGGTAAGCGCCATTGGTCATTTCAAAACTGGAAATGGACCTGTTCATGGGTTCAATCGTTATGCATATGCTAATAACAATCCATATAGATTTGTTGATCCAACAGGGATGGCTGTTGAGGTTACTTTGAAAGCTTACCCAATTGGTCAAGCTCCAATAGTCGGGAAATATGGTCATGCATTTGTTGAATATAGGGATACCGATACTGGTGAATCGAGAATTACTCGTGGAGGCCCAAGTAAGTCTTATCCCGGTGGTGCATCGGATGCAATAATGGACAGTAGTTTTGACGGTGTTAACTTAATAGCGAATGATACACCTGCATCTGAAAGTGCTGATTTTGGTGAAGCCGGAACCGAAACATTAATGTCAACTACGGTAGACAAAACTATGAGTGAAGTAACTGGGCAAGTTCAAAAATTGAACTCTGAAGTCAATGGAGCGAATATTCCATATCAGCCAAGAGGTCAAAATTCCAACACCTACGCTGGTAACGCATATCAACAACTTACTGGTCAAAAACCAGTAAACAATACAGACATCGCTTTGCCTGCCTTAGAGAAGGAGCTGGATAAATGAGAGTCGAATTAAAACTTTTTATCATATCTATGTTATTTATGGTTACAGGTTGTAATAGTACAGAGGCTGAAGCTATGGATTTTTGCCCCCCAGAAATTGAACAAGAAGCCAGAGAAACATTAGGCTTAGTAGGCACGGAATCTTTAAGCCTGCATGAACTTTTAGCATTAGCTGGCAGTAAAAGTTTGGTCTACGAGCCTTATGAGATTGACAATAAACCTCTAAATTGCTCGAACATTAAGTTGGATAGTGATTACCTTTCGTACATGGTATATGCAGGATTCAATGAGACTAAAGAGTATAAAAAGGCATATCTAGTGATAGCAAGGTCAATGGAAAGCAAAGTGCTTTATATTGATAAGAGGTATATGTATAAGGCTCCAAAAATGTTCTGATAATTAAAATAATGTTTTGAATCCAAAGCCTCGCACTCGCGGGGCCTTGTTTTTCTGGCCTTGGTGACTTGGTTTCGTTTTCAAGGCTGGCTATCGGCTCAATGAAAAAATCCGTTTGGTGCCAAATTCAATTGGGTGATTTGCTCAGGCGAAAATCCGTGCCGAAGGAGTTCGAAGTCTTTTAATTGCACTAGCGATTTTTGGCCTTCGCCAATCAATTTATAGCAACTGCCACTCGCTGTAATGATTAATCTTTTGTTTGGAAAAATCTTTTCAACCTTTGATGTACTGATATAGCTCCCCGGTGAAAATCTGTAAGTCTCATCTTCTTCGCAAGTGCCCCAGAGGATTTTGCCAATCAATTCCTCATCGTCAAAAACGGAAACGATGTACCAATCTTTAACTGTTGTTTTCATGACCTAATCCATATAAGAATTTAAGATGATCATAGATAAATTTCAGTTAAAAACATACTGAAAGCATGGATCTAATAACGACTTTTTTATCCCAAAATTAGCAATGGTAATAGACTGCTGCTATGGTCATGATCAGATATTTGCACTTTTTGTTAGTCATTAATTTTACGAATATTAATTAAAATTTCGGTGGCTAAAACAAGCTTGTACCACGGTAATACAAATCGTGTTTCAGCTTAAAAATGTCTGTTGTGCCAAAGGGTGATGTTTGGTGTGCCATTCGAATGCGAATTTACAGGTATATATTCCCATCAAAAAAGACAGCTTGATCTTTTAAGGTGTAACAACGTGTTTATTAAGACGAAACAGAAAAAGCATATAAGTGGAACAAAGCTAAGGTTAGCCTTCGAATAATGATCAACGTAATTGCATCTGTGGTTATGAATAAAAATAAAGATGGTTGGGTTTTGAAAGAATATTTTTTAAGATCTCGTCACTAACAAATTGGTCTAAGTTTTCAACTTTACAGCTTCTACCGATAGCAATTATCTCATCTAACTTCTCAAAATCATAAGTTAGTCGCTGACGCAAAGTATCACTTGTACCTAACGCGCTTTTTCCTGAAAAACGCAAAGCAATTTTATGTCCTATTTCTATTTTTTTGAGCGCTTGGTATTTGTATCCAAACAGATACAAGAATTGGCCGTAGGCAAACTTCTCTGCTGAAGATGGTCTGCTATGTTGGTACTTTTGGGTTTGCAGCATTGCAATAATCATTAGTGCTTCTAGTGAGCCTAACGTTTGTTGACGATATAAATTAAGGCGCTGTCTATGGTAAGACTGCTTAAATGAGCCAATCGAATGTTCAAAGCTTCTACTTTTAAGTGCTTTTTTTGTAAAAAGTTGTCGTTTTAAGTCTCGATCTAGTTTTTTAATGGCATCTTTTATTTCCAGCTTTCCATCAATGAAAAGCCATAGATCGTGGCGCAGTATAAGCGCGGAATACCAACAAATTGATTCAATAAAGTGCTTCAAGTTACCAATGTGTTTGATACCTCTGCCCGACAGTAGTTTGTACCAAAAATTTCCATATTTTTTGGTTAGCGGATCTCTGTCGTTATATTCAAGAGATTTGATAAACATTGCCATGTTTTCAAATCTGCATTCAGCTAGGTGATGTTGAATCGTAGTTTGAGAAGCTACAGAACGTATTGCTGGTGAAAGCGTTAAGTACATTTTCGCTAATTTATCTCTTTTACTCTCCCTGACTTTGAAATTCGCTAATTCGTTCATTACATGATTGGCATTTAATTATTGATTATGTATTTCATTCTTTGTTTTAAGTCATAAAGCAGTTTTTACTGTGCTTTCAAAAATTACATTTAAATTCATTGTGATAAATCTCCTTTTTTCATATTGCTGGAAAATTGAATTGTATAAAAAAGCGACAATGTGATTTTTAATAAATGAGTATAGGCTAAAAGTTACCCCTTGTATGAAACGGAGGAATACAAACCTTGTGTGATGAAGAACGGGAATTGTTGGCGACACAAATAGAGCAAGATTTATTGAATTTGTATGGTTCACCAATTCTCAATACAAGCCAGTTACAACGTGCTTTGAATTACCGCAGCATTGCTGCTGTTAAACAGGCCATTCAAAGGCAGACTTTACCTGTACCAATATTTCGATTACCTAATCGAAGGGGTTGGTTTGCATTTGTAAAAGATGTTGGTGTTTTTTTAGCGGCACAAGCGTTTAAGAAAGAGGACTAATTCGATGTAGTTTTATCTGGTTTAACAATAAATTATGGCGTAGAAAGAACAAAAGCCCTGAGAGCGGCAACTCTAAAGGCTTTCTGAATTAACATCGAAATGAACTCTCGATGCTTAATCATTGTTCTGAATGCGGCTTTTGTCAAGTTTTCACCTTAATTGTGTGAGAGCCAGTGCCGCCTGCGCCTCTTTTTCACCTAAAAAGAGGACATCATAATGATGCCAGTAACAACCATTAGAGCAGCAGTGAGAGCCAAATTTGTCATGCCTCACATCACTGTTCGAGAACAAGCAAGAATTGCAGGTGCTTCGCCATCTGCAACTCACAGAATAAACAAACGCTGTGAGCGCTACGGGGTAGACCACCCTTTACTTGAGCAATTCAATGATACAGAAGCGAAAGAAGCTTTGCGTATTGAGTCTAAGCGAATCCACGACAAACGAGAACCTGATTACAATAAAGCATTACAGGAGCTTGGAAAGCCTCGTGGTAAACGTAAATCGCGCACAATACTTTTCTTAGAGTATCAAGCCGAAGATCCATCAACAGCGCTGAGCAAATCACAATACTTCCGAAAACTAAATAAAGTCATGAAGCGCGTAAAAATTGTGATGAAGCAGCACCATGCGGCAGGAGAGACCTTGTATATCGACTACTGCGGGACGCAAGTCTTTTACACGGACAATGGTGAAAAAGTATGGGTTAAAGTATTTGTTGCTGTACTAGGCGCTTCTAAGAAGATTTTTGCTTTTGCGACTGCGGGTGAGAAAACGATTCATTGGATAGATGGGATGACCCGCGCTGTTGAATATTACGGAGGTTGCCCTGAAACTATCTCTATGGACAACGCAAAAGCGTTAGTCAATAAAGCCGGACTTATCGCTAATTTAGTCGATAATGTTGAAGCGTGGGGATTACACTACGGTTGTTTGATGGATACTTGCCGAGTGGGTCGCCCTCAAGATAAATCCTTGGTTGAGTTAGGCGTGAAATTTGTAACTCAACGCATTTTGGTGCCGATGTTGGAGATGTCTTTTTTCAGCTTACACGAAATCAATCGTCATTTAGCACGAGAAGTAGAGCTGCTGAATAACGAAAAGTTTCAAGGATTCGATATTTCCCGAAATGACCTGTTCGCCCTCGGTGAGCGTGAAATTTTAGAGCAAAGATGTTTACCTGCGTTGCCATTTGCAATGGTCGTAGAACGCAAGTTAATTCGTGTTCAATCTAATTACCACTTTAAATACAAGCAACATGAATACTCAGTTCCCTATGCACTTGCAGGCGAGATTGTTGATGTTGTTATCACACAATCCCACCTCTCCATCTCCTATCAAAATGAGTTCGTTTATAAACATGTAATGAGCCAAGAAATCATGGGGGCTACAACCATTCCAGAACATATGCCAGTTGAGCATTTAGCTGATCACAACATGTGTGACAAAGCACTAAATCTTGAATGGGCACGGGACATTAGTGAACCAGTGACTGCAATCGTTGAAAAGTGGTATTCGGAAACTAACAATCCGAAATCCAGACCAATAGCTAAACGCTGCAAAGCATTAATGGATATGGTGCAAAAACGTGGCGAACATGTTGTTACCAAAGCTGTTGAGTATGCTTTAGCGCATAAGATGGATAGACCAACAGATATCAATCTAATTATCAGCGCACAAAAGCTCGAAGGTGGTTTCGATAAGCTACCAGCATATGTGCGTAAGCACGAAAATGTTCGTGGTAAAGATTACTTTGGAGGCGATTATGACGCTTAAAAAACAGATTTCCGAGATATTACTTAAGTTAAAACTTAATGGTATGAATGCAGAGCTAGAGCGCCAATGCAGTAGTGATAAATATGAAGATATGAGTTTTTTTGAGCGGCTTCATGGCTTAGCACTAGAAGAACTTACTTTAACTTCAAATTCTCATATAGCTCGATTGCTAAAGCGCTCCAACATTCGTTGGAAACACGCTTCACTTGCTGAGATTGATTACAAAATTCAAACGTCATTAAAGCCAGCAGTAATAAAGGAGTTAGCCGAGTTAGAATGGTTAAATAACCACCGCCACATNCTGGCTTGGGCAAAACATATTTGGCTAGTGCGTTTTCAAACGAAGTTATTATGCAATCAGTTGAAGCCTTTCAATGCCGCTTCAGCGAACTAATCATTAAGCTTTCTGCCGATAAGTCAGAAAAAGGAGTCACGACATTTTTGAACAAGGTTAAAAAAGTACCTTTATTAGTCATTGATGATTGGGGAATTGCTCCTCTTACAGTCACTGAGCGCCATGCATTGTTTGAGCTAATCGAACAGCGTGATCAAAAAGGCTCTTTGATTATTACTTCTCAGTACCCAGTCGGTGATTGGTATGATGCGTTTGGGGACGAGACAATAGCGGACTCTACTTTAGATCGCATTGTCCACAGCGCTCACAAAATCAATATGAAAGGTGAGTCGTTCAGAAAGTTAATGGGAATTCAAGGAGGCTTAAAATGAACTCGATTCCACTAGATAGTTATCTTAATGTTTTAGGCCAAATCAATCTTGATGACCTCAATATCAAACAGGTATTCGATTATTACCAGCAGCGTTATCAGGCAAGCACTTTGGCACAACAATTTGTTGTTAACAGTTGTCGGATTGACGATGAATTTAAATTTGACTTACGTATCGGTCTTTGTGATCGCACGATGGGCACAAACATCCCTAAGGCTCGAACACCTGAGGGGGCCTCTATTCGCGGTAGCTTGCAACGTTGCGGGTTAATTCGAGCAACAGGGCATGAACTATTCAGAGGTTGCATTGTAATACCCACTGTAGATAACAATGGCAGCATCATATCTGCTGTTGGTTATCGTATAGGCCGCATCCGAAATGGTGACAAAGCAGTTGTCTATTGGCACAAGCCAGAGCCGAAAGCTTATGTGGAAACAGGTATGTCAAATGCAAAAGAGTTGATACATGGACAAACCTACCACTAATCGGATATGGCGATGTGCCAAGTACTACTTTGAGCTTTGTCTCGCAAAGGGGCAAAGCTCAGATACAGTGCGAGGTAAACGAGGCGGTCTTAAGAAGTTTTTTCTTTGGTGTATAGACCGCAATGTTACGCGCATTGACCAAATCGATCTTGACTTGATGGATGACTATGCTGCTTATCTAAACGCATATCGCAAACCGCTAGATAATCAGCCGCTATGCCCTGCTCAAAAACGAAATTTACTTACGTTTGTTAAAACATTCGTAAAGGTCATGCATATCAAAAAGCTGCTGCCAACAAATTCGCTTGAAAATATCGAACTCCCATCAAAAGGAGAACAGATACCCAAAGCACTTTATAGTGT
>NZ_AUTL01000286.1:0-11451 GCF_000498015.1 Pseudoalteromonas sp. TAE79 | reverse complement strand
TAATGCCGATCAGTTAAGAAAATGACCGGTTGACCGATCCAAACGATCATGCAAAATCCGTAGTTAGGAAACTAACTACGGATTTTTTGTGAATATAGAACAAGCACTGCAAGCAACACTTGAAGAAAGCAGCCGATACCATACCTTTGAAAAATTATCAGAAATTCTTGACCCTGAAATCATTGAACAAGGTTTTCAACAAGCAGGGATTGCAACCGTTCGTAAGCGAAGATTACCGCTTGAAGCCGTTTTGTGGTCAGTTATTGGCATGGCATTGTTTCGAAAAGAATCAGTTTGGAATATCGCTAATAAGCTAGATATCATGTTACCTGGCAAGAACCCACTCGTTGCTCCAAGTGCGATGGTACAGGCGAGACAAAGGTTAGGTGATGATTCCGTTAAACACGTTTTCAATAAATCTGCTCAATCAATGTATAAGCAACAGTCATTCGAAACATGGAATGGTTTGAACCTATTAGCTGTTGACGGTGTTGTGTGGCGAACAGCCGACACGCCTGATAATCGTAAAGCCTTCTCTTCAGGTAGCAACCAATACGGTGATACAGCCTTTCCTCAAATACGCATGGTCTGTCATATGGAATTGACCAGCCATCAACTTCTCAGTAGCGAGTTTGATAACTATAAAACCAACGAGATGAAATTAGCTGAGCGTTTAATTGAACGTACACCAGATAATTCACTGACTATGTTTGATAAAGGATATTATTCTTTAGGCCTGTTAAACCGTTGGCACCAAACTGGGGAGATGAGGCACTGGTTGATACCAGCAAGGCCCGACTTACAGTATGAAATCATCTCCAGCGCGGGTAAAAATGACCATATCATTGAATTGAAAACAACAAAGCATGCACAAAAAAACTTTCCCGATGTTCCTGAAACGATTAAAGCGAGATTAATCAGCAAAACAATAAAGGGCAAAAGCTACCGTATATTAACCTCGATGACGGATAGATTGCGTTATCCAGGTAATGAAATTGTTGAATTATATTGTCATCGTTGGGAGATAGAACTTGGGTTTAGAGAAATCAAACAAACCATGCTTGATAGCGCATACCATTTAAGAAGTAAGCGTCCAGACATGGTGCGTCAGGAGCTATGGGCCGTGTTACTCGCCTATAATTTAATACGAAGAATAATGACGATGGCGGCGACAGTCACAGGGATATGGCCTAACCAGCTTAGTTTCTCTAGCAGTTCGATGGCTGTCATTCAGTATTTCTCGTCAGTATCTATAATGAGCCCAGGGAACATTCCAATACACTGGCAGCACTTACTCGATACACTGGTCTTATTTAAGCTTCCAGCTAGACGAGAAGATAGAAGATATCCCCGATGGGTTAAGCCAAAACCATCTAAGTATCCCCATAAAAAGAAAGATGCCAGTCAGCTTAACTGACTGGCATTAAGCCTAAAGCTCCTTTCAAATTGGTAAAAAGTAAAAAACTAGTTTTTGTAGTAATCGGCTATTTTTTTAAACTCTTGCGTTAAAGTCGTCGCATTAATTAATGGCACGCTACCTTGTTTAAATTCTGGTTTAAAAATAGCTCTAACGGCTCCATTTTGATCAACCATAGCGACCGAAGCACTATGATCAACTGCATATTCTGATTCACTACTATCGCTAATCGCGTAAATTAAACCAAGCTCTCTAACAACAGGAAAAAGGTGTTTATGTTCCCCTGATACAGCTAAAAAGTCAGGATTAAAGTAATCTATATATTGCTTTCGTTTAGCTGGTGTATCGCGTTTTGGATCAACCGATAAAAACCAAATTTGCAGCGGATAATCTGCTTGTAAGTTTTTATAAACAGCATTTAACTTAGCAAGTGTTAATGGACAAATATCTGGACAGCTTGTATAGCCTAAAAATACTAAATTCCACTGTCCTAAAAATTGTTGCTTAGTCACTAATTCGCCGCGCTGATCGTTTAGCGTAAAATCAGACAGTGGCTTTGCATTTTCGTAAACTAATGCATCTACATCTGGCGGACTATTTTCGTTTGAACATGATGATAAAAACAAAACTAAAACAACAATTAATCCAAGCCATAACTGCTTCATAAAGGGAGCCATTTATCTATAAATAAGATTACAAAGAGTACCATTAAATGAATAATCGAAAAACGAAATAAGTCCATTGCAGTCTCATCATTTCCAGCAATTTTTAATTTGACGGCTTTATATATAAACACAGCATTTAATACACACGCACCTATTAAATATATTAATCCAGACATACCAATTAAATAAGGTAATACGCAAACTACAGCGAGTAAAACAGAGTAAGCAACAACGCAGGTTTTACAAAAATCGATACCATGGGTTACTGGTAACATAGGAATTTTAGCGCGTTCATAATCACTTTTTCGTGCTATAGCCAGCGCCCAAAAGTGTGGCGGAGTCCAGGTAAATATTATCATTACAAGTAACCAAGGGGCTGCTGCCATTTGGTTTGTTTCTGACACCCAACCTAATAATGGAGGCATTGCGCCAGCCAACCCACCTATAACAATATTTTGCGGTGTAGCACGCTTTAAAAATGATGTATAAACAAATGCATAACCTACCAATGCAAATAACGTTAATATAGCGGTTAAGGTATTAGCCCACACCATCAGCATAATAAAACCCGCAACCCCAATAACAGCTGCAAAACTAAGCGCATGTGTTTTACTTAAACGCCCTTTAGCCACAGGGCGATGACGAGTCCTTGCCATTTTTGAGTCTATCTCACTATCAACCACATGATTAATAACCGCTGCAGCAGCAGAAAGTAGCCCTATACCTAACAAGCTAATAAACTGTACAGCCATACCTCGCCCTACATCAGGAGCCAGCGCTAAACCAACCCAAGCTGTTAGTACCAGCATGGCTACCACTTTAAATTTACTAATTGCTAAGTAGTCTTGCAGCAAATTATGAGTACGCGAAATTAGCGATTGAGCATTAACGGGTAGCAGTATTTTTTTATCAATTATAAGTGCCATTATATTTCCCCTTTATGTGCGTGATTTTAGGTAATAACACAACCTAACCATGCTTAATAATAGTATGGCAGCCATCAAGTTATGCGCCAATGCAACTCCCAACGGAATATGCCAATGTACTAAAATAAGCCCTAAGCTAATTTGGCAAAGCAGAACAAGTAATACACTCACCACGCAATTTTTAATTTTTTTAGAGTACGCTTGGCTGTATATTTTCCACATAATTAGCGCCAGAACGATGCAAGTAACCAGTGCCCAAATGCGGTGTAATAAATGAATAGACATACGCGCTTGCTGCGATAACACACCAAACTCATAATTACTGTGCTCAAGTGGTAATTGAAATACGCTACTCAATGAAAACGGTTGTGCGTAATTACACAATGGCAAACCACTACAATGAGGAGCGGCGTAATTTGCAGCCAGCCAACCACCTAGTGCAATTTGGATAATCAATACACTGAGCGCTACTAAACTTAAACCAAAATAGCGTTTTGCGCCGCTATCGCCACCCATAATAGGTTTTGCGGTTAGCCGTAAATATAAAAGCGTTATAAGTGACAAAATACTAAAGCCACCTAATAAGTGGCCCATTACAATAAGCGGCTGAAGGTTCATGGTTACTGTCCACATACCAAGGGCAGCCTGAAATACCACGAGTAGAAGTAAAGCCAAAGGCAATTTAACTGGCGTAGTTGGATATTGGCGTTTTAAAAAAGCCAACACAAATAAACCTAAAATAAGTAAGCCTAAAGCACCTGCAAAGTAGCGATGAATCATTTCTTTCCACGCTTTTGCGGTTTCGAACATCATATCGGGGTAGCTTTGAGTTGCTAAGGCTATGTCAGCCTCATGCTTAGGTACCGTTAAAAAGCCATAGCAACCAGGCCAATCGGGGCACCCTAATCCTGCATCACTTAAGCGGGTGTACGCACCTAAAGCAACTACAATCAAAGCGAGTAATCCTGTTATTAATACTAAGTTTTTATAATTTTTATACATCAGATACTCCAACTTAAGCTCAACTTAGTTAGCTAGAACGAGAATAGTTAAGTAATTTTTTTAGATCTTTTAATAACCCTTTTTGTACTAAACGGTTTTCTTGTGGCTGGACCTTAAAGGGATATTCAAGTACCACTAACCCCATATGATCAATTAAATATAAACTTGCAGGATTTAAACTCTGTTGCTCGGTAATAATTTTCCATGGTAGATTTTTATTGTCGGGACTTCCCATTACAGCCATATCAACCTTGCCTTGGTTTTTACCAAGTGCCACATATAAGTTATTAAGTGCATTGAGTTGTTCGCTGCATGGGGTGTTACATTCGTTTGAATAATTAAGTGCGATAGTCCATTGTTTGGGATTATTTTTCGGCCAATTTTTAAGTTTTATTTCTTGGCTTAAAAACTCGCCATTATTAGTAATTGCAGTAGGCAACCAATCAAACTTTAATGCGCCATATGCCAAAATTAATGGGATAGCGCAGCAACCCACAAACAACAAAAGGGGATTATTTTTCATTATGTGTCCTTTTTTTACTCGCAAAAATAGCCACAACAGCACATGCAACAGCAATTAAAAACCATTGCACAGCGTAGGCATTATGCTTTTGAGGGCTCATAACAACGGCCTCATAATGAGGTGTTGCAATCTCATCACCAGTACCTTGTCTGTAAGCCATAAAATTAATTAATGATTGCTGGCTTTGAGTGCTCAGCATATTCAAGTCTATAGATTGGATTCTTGTAGGTAAGTCGTTATTTGTAGTTTTATCTTCAAGCGTAAAGCTACTTAGGTTATTTTCTTTTATTTGCGCTTTAAGAATAAAAACACCTGTAGGCAGAGCAACCTTTGGCAGGGTATCTCTAGATATAGGCGCTTTTACCCATCCTAAATTAACTAAAATCACTTTTTCTTCGGTGTCTGGCTTTAGTAAAGCAAGTAAGTCGTACCCTACTTGTCCGTTATAAACTTGATTATCTAAAAGCCAATATTGGTTTTGTACAAACCGCCCTTTTAACTCAACCAATACACCAGTTTTGTTCCAGCTATCAGGCAAGTTAAGTAATTGAGACCAGCTCATCACACCACGAGTCTGTTGCTTAGCTATGGCGGTTAGTTGTTGCTGCTTTTGCTCACCTCGCTCCAACTGCCAAAACCCTAATCGCACACACACAAGTACAACAACCACAACCATACAAAGTGTGATTAGTGAGCTAAGCTTTTGTTTGTGCCGTAAAACTAACTGCATAAAGGGTCAACTCAGTGATTATTAAAATTATTATCGTACTGTTGTTAATATTTATACTTTTTAACTTATTTAGAGCATTGTTTATTATGGTGTCAGGGAAAACAGGGGGACGACCTATGTCTCACTTTTTAGGTCGTCGCGTATTGTTTTCGGTCGTTGTTTTAGTTGTTGTTATTGCAGCGCTTAAACTTGGTTTTATTAAAGCAAATAATTCGCCAATAAACGCTACAGCACATATACAAATACAAACAAACACAGCCACACCACATCAACAAAGTGCCAATACCAAGCAGCTGCTTGAAAAGCAAAGTGCTTATCTTTAGTAAAGTGCCCTTTTAATATCCGTAAAAATATTACAAATAAAAGTACGGTTCCTAGCGTTACATGCATGCCATGAAAACCAGTCAATAAAAAGAACGTATTACCGTAAATACCCGCATCTAGCGTTAGATTAAGGTCATTATATGCATGCATGTACTCCTCAACTTGCAGCCCTAAAAAGCAAACACCCAATAAAATAGTAGCGCCTAAAAAAACCTTAAGTGGAGTACGTTTATTGTTTTCCATCGCTACGTCGGCAAAATGTAAAGTAACTGAGGAAGTAAGCAGTATTAAGGTATTTATAAGTGGTAAGCCTTGCCAGCCCATAGCCTGAGTAGTTTCGCCAGCAGGTGTTGAAACTAGCGGCCAAACAGCTTCGAAAGTTGGCCATAATACTTCATTGGTCATTGCATTATTGCCTGCGCCTCCAAGCCAAGGTACCGACAATACGCGTGCATAAAAAAGCGCACCAAAAAAGGCCATAAAAAACATCACTTCAGAAAAAATAAACCAGCTCATACCTTGCCTAAAAGAGCGATCCATTTGTGCTGAGTACAAACCTTTGTCCGATTCACTAATTACATTTTTAAACCAGCTAAACAACATATACACAAGCACAGCAATACCGGCATAAAGCAGATAAACCCCGCTACCACCTTCTTTACCTACACTCATAACAGTCAAGCCTGCCCCTACTGCAATAAAAAACAATGCAACAGCACCTACAATAGGCCACGGGCTTTGCTCAGGTACGTAATAATGCTCATATTCTTGATTCATTTTATTTACTCCTAGTTTCACACTAGTTTAAAAAGCTAGTTATTACTTGCCACCAGCTGTTCACTAATATCAAATACGGTATAAGATAAAGTTAATTCTTCAATGTCGCTTGGCAATGCGGTATCAACATAAAAAAGTAATTTAAATTCAAGCTCTTCCCCTGCTTTTAGAGGTTGCTGATCAAAGCAAAAACAGGCTATTTTATGTAAATACTTTGCCGCTTTACCTGGTGAGACTGATGGTACAGCCTGCATTACTTTATCTAGGTTGCTGTTATTTTTTGCACTAAACATTACTTCACGCATTGCACCGGGTTTTACCACTACACTGTATTCTTTTGATTTAACTTCAAACGGTGCACCACTTTGGGCGTGAGTAGTAAAGCTAACGCCGACTTCTCGGTTTTGTACTATTTGTGTACTTTGCTCTGCTTGCTCAAGCGAAGGCTTTCCATTAAGCCCTGTTACATCACAAAACACGTCATACAAAGGTACTAAGGCAAAGGCAAAGGCAAACATGCCTATGCAAATAAGTACCAAACGTTTGAGTAGCGGTGCGTGTGTCATTACTTAATAACCGGCGGCGTAGAAAAAGTATGATATGGCGCTGGAGAGTCAACTTCCCACTCAAGGCCTTCTGCCCCTTCCCATACTTTTGCAGGCACTTTATCACCGCCACGCGCGCATTTAATTACCACAGCTACAAACAACAATTGCGATAAACCAAAGGCAAACCCACCAATACTTATGATTGCGTTAAAGTCGGCAAATTGAAGAGCATAATCGGGAATTCGACGCGGCATACCGGCAAGCCCTACAAAATGCATAGGAAAAAACAGTACGTTCACGCTCACCAGCGATAGCCAAAAATGCCATTTAGCCAATGTGATATTAAACATATTGCCCGTCCACTTAGGCAGCCAATAATAAGCACCTGCCATTATCGAAAATACAGCCCCTGTTACTAATACATAATGAAAGTGCGCCACTACAAAATAAGTATCGTGATATTGAAAATCAGCAGGTGTAATTGCCAGCATCAATCCCGAAAAACCACCTAAGGTAAACAGCACAATAAACGCAATACTAAAAAGCATTGGCACTTCAAAAGTTATTGAGCCTTTCCACATTGTGGCAACCCAATTAAATACTTTTACGCCTGTAGGTACCGATATAAGCATGGTCGCGTACATAAAAAACAACTCGCCAGCTACCGGCATCCCAGTAGTAAACATATGATGAGCCCATACAATAAAGCTCAATAGTGCTATGGAGGATGTGGCGTATACCATTGAGGCATAGCCAAAAAGTTTTTTACGAGAAAAGGTAGGTACTATTGTAGATATAATGCCAAAGGCAGGAAGAATCATTATGTATACTTCGGGATGACCAAAAAACCAAAAAATGTGTTGGAACATCACCGGGTCGCCACCGCCTGCGGCATCAAAAAAGCTGGTCGCAAAATACTTATCGGTAAGTACCATAGTGACAGCCCCTGCAAGCACTGGCATTACCGCTATTAATAAAAAGGCAGTAATTAACCACGTCCATACAAATAAGGGCAACTTCATCCATGTCATGCCGGGGGCACGTAAGTTCACTATGGTTACAATCACATTGATTGCGCCCATTATTGAGCTAATTCCCATAATATGTACGGCAAATACAAACAATGCAGTATTATCATTACTGTATGTTGTGGACAGTGGTGCATAAAAAGTCCAACCAAATGCAGGACCCCCACCAGGCATAAATAACGATGCCAATAGGATTAAAAACGCAAACGGTAAAATCCAAAAGCTCCAGTTATTCATTCTTGGCAATGCCATATCTGGCGCGCCAATCATAAGTGGTATCATCCAGTTAGCAAGGCCTGTAAAGGCGGGCATAACCGCACCAAACACCATAATTAAACCATGCACTGTGGTCATTTGATTAAAAAAGTGAGGGTCGACCAACTGTAAACCTGGTTGAAATAATTCAGCTCTGATCACCATGGCCATTCCACCACCAATTAAGAACATGGTCAGCGAAAAAATTAAATATAAACTACCTATATCTTTATGATTAGTTGTGTAAAGCCAGCGTTTAAAACCTTTAGCTGGGTGATGAGCATGATGAGCTTCATTGGCGTTAGGTTGTTCTACTATGCTACTCATTAGTTCGCCTCCACTTTGGCATCAAGTGCTGTCTGTATTTGACTCGGTTGAATAACATCACCCGTATCATTACCCCACGCATTACGTTTATAAGTAATAACCGCTGCTAATTGCTTTATAGATAACTGTTTGGCAAATGCTTGCATTGCCGTACCAGGTCGTCCATGGATAACTACATCAATGTGATCTTTCATATCGCCAAGCACTATCGGGCTGCCTTTAAGTGCAGGAAATACGCCCGGTAACCCCATGCCAGTAGGTTGATGACATGCAGCACAATTAGCCATATATACTTGTTCGCCTAAAGTCATTAACTCTTCTTTTGGGAGGGTTTTATCAAGTAATGCGGCATCTGCTAATGCTGCTTTTTGTTTAGCCTGCTTTGCATCTGCAAGCCATGTTTTAAAATCAGCCTCAGATTTAGCGACCACCACAACGGGCATAAAGCCATGGTCTTTACCACACAACTCAGCACATTGGCCTCGGTAAGTACCTTCTTCGTTTATGTTCGTCCATGTTTCGTTTATAAAGCCGGGGTTAGCATCTTTTTTAACTGCAAAATCAGGTACCCACCAAGAGTGAATAACATCGTCAGAAGTCATTAAAAATCGTACTTTTTGATTTATTGGCAGTACAAGAGGCTTATCAACCTCAAGTAAGTAGTTAGGATTTTTATCTGCAAGATTAGCGATTTCATCTTGCGGGGTAGATAAAATAGAGTAGAACTCTACATCTTCGCCCATATATTCATAATGCCATTTCCATTGTGAGCCTGTAATTTTAATAGTGAGATCAGCTTTGCTGGCATCTTCCATTGCAATTAGGGTTTTAGTGGCTGGTACTGCCATAGCAATTAAAATAACAAACGGAATTGCAGTCCAAAGTATTTCTACTTTAGTGCTTTCGTGAAATTGGGCAGGTACAGCCCCTTTAGATTTACGGTGATGAATAAGTGCCCAGAACATAATTGCGAACACTATCACCCCAATCACACAACATATTATAAATATGGTCATGTGCAGCTGATATACATTATTGCTTATATCGGTTACGCCTTTGCGCATATTGTATTGGCTGTTAGCCAAAACTGGGTGCGAAAAAACACATAATATAAGCCACAAGGTAGAGGTCAGTTTACCCATGTGGTGGCTCCTTTGATGCTATTGCGAATGCAAAGCGAAGAGGCATACGGCTTAAACGCCAATTCGTTATTTTTATTTTTTTAGCCAATCTCATTTAATATTGATTGGTTTTGCTGCGCCAACAACGTGTTTGTGTATATTGTGTGTTCTCAAAACTAAAAAGCTGTGAGTTATTATTAGCTCAGCACATTAACAATTAGCTAAAAAATGAACAACAAGCAAGTTTTAGTATAAAAAACAATCAGGTTGTAATTGGGTAATTAACAAAAAATCAGCAACTAGCTAGGCAACAGGAAGTTCAAAAGATGAGAAAAACAAAGGGGTTTAACGCATTTGGAGGGGAAATTATAAGTGCAAAAAAGTTTACAGGTTGAATAGTCAGTGGGCTGGTTGCACCCTATTTTAGTACGAATTTTAAAACAAAAATGCGTACTAATTAGTTAATGCAGATCGTTTAAGCTAATTGAACGATCTTTCAAAGGGCTCATAATAGGCTACAACAGAAGTTGTGGCCTATTTTTATGTCTGAATTTATTAAAGAATTACACCTTACGACTGAGTTTTGCCAAGATCGTGATATTGATTCGTTCACTAAGCACATTCCCCTTGAGTGGATTGAAGAAGCTGTTACCCAAACAGGAAGAGCCTCTGTACGCAAACGACGCTTCCCCGCCGAACAAGCCGCTTGGCTTGTGTTAGGAATTGGTTTATTAAGAAACCGCTCAATATCTGAAGTCTGTGACAAACTAGAGCTCGCTTTTCCTGACGCAAAAGGAGAGCTTCCACCATTGGCGACCAGCAGTATTATAAAAGGGAAAGAAAAGCTAGGCGCAGCGCCTATGAAACACCTTTTTAAACATACAGCAACGCAGTGGGAGCAGTCGCAAACTTTTGATGACGTGTGTGGTTTAAAGCTGCTAAGCGTTGACGGTACACAATTTAAAACCCAAGATACGCCGAGTAACCGTCATTTTGGCTATGCTCAATCGACAACGAACTTCCCCTCAGTACTTGCTGTAACCTTGATGTCGACAAGAACGCATTTAATATCCGATGCAGCGTTTGGCCCCATTACTCAAAGTGAAATTCATTATGCTCAACAGCTTGTTGGCTCAGCACCTGAACATTCACTAACTCTATTTGATAAAGGTTTCTTTTCGGCTGAACTATTCACGAGCTGGCAAGGTGTTAGCGAAAATCATCATTGGCTTACGCCCATCAAAAGTAAAATGCGCTATGAAATAACGGAATCATTTAGCGATTACGACCACTTAATAACAATGCCTATTTCGCCACAAGCTAAAAAATCAGCCCCTTACCTAGGTGATACATGGCAAGCAAGGCTTATTCAAATTCCGACACCTAAAGGTGAAATAAAAGGGTTCATCACCTCATGCGCCTGTCCAGAAAAGTACCCGCTGAAAGCGCTACTCGATGTTTATTGGCAACGATGGGAAATAGAGCGAGGATATGGTGAGCTCAAGCAATATCAATTATCTAATAAGCCAGCGCTACGGAGCTTGAAACAGGAAGGTATTTATCAAGAGCTCTGGGGTATTCTGACGTCATACAATATCGTGAGACTTGAAATGGCAGAGATGGCTAAAGCCCATAAAGTGGAGCCATTACGCATCAGTTTCATAAACGCATTATACCTGATACAAGACGAGTTTTTATGGTGCTCAGGTCGAAGCCCCGGGACAATCCCTAAAAAGCTAAAAGAACTACGTGAAAACGGTAAACGGCTAATATTACCGGAGAAAAGAAAGCGAAAAGCTTATCCGCGA
>NZ_AUTL01000285.1:0-1850 GCF_000498015.1 Pseudoalteromonas sp. TAE79 | reverse complement strand
ATGAGTGTATCTGCGCATGCCAGAAAACAAGACCCTTCGCTTCCTGAGTGCTGGCAGGCCAGACTGGTTCTTTATCCTGAGCCAATGGGGCCTGGAAAAATAAAAGGTCTGCTGTGCTCTTTGGATGATAAACAGGCCTTTGGTGCACAGGCCATTCTTGATGTCTATTTCGAGCGCTGGGAAATTGAAAATAGCTATGGAGAAATAAAACACCAGATGCTTGAGGATAGTATTCTTTTGCGTAGTCAGACTGTGGATGGAGTCAATCAAGAGCTATGGGGTATATTGCTAGCCTACAATTTAATTCGAGTAGAGATAAGTCGAATAGCCAAAGAGGCTAAAGTCTCCCCGCTGAGAATTAGTTTTGTCATGGCTTTGCGGGATATACAGGATGAAATACTCTGGTGTGCCATCGCTTCGCCAGGTTCAATTCCAAAGAAATTAAGGGCAATGCGAGAACGAGTGAAACGTTATATTCTTCCAGAAAAAAGAAAACGGCCCAAAAGTAGGACCGTTCGAATTTCAAAAACTCGGTACACCATTAAGTCAAAGCATGCTTAACTGAATGGTGTTATCAGTATTGCAGGGGCTTTTTCATGGGGAAAAATAATGTAGTAGTAATGCTTATACATTGTTTATCCCAATATATGAGCATTACACCCACTTAAACCCAAAACAACGCCACTGGTAACAGGGGCGTTGTTTAGTATGGGGAGCCAGCTAATATAGTAACTGAATCGATTAATTATTTAACGATTTATCCCTATTTGTAGCCCTCTCTATTGAGTAACACCACTCGTTTAAGAACGAGTGGTGCTTTTTCGTTTATATCTAACCGGATATTTTTGTGTCTTTGCCAGCACTGCTCGCGGATAAGCTTTTCGCTTTCTTTTCTCCGGTAATATTAGCCGTTTACCGTTTTCACGTAGTTCTTTTAGCTTTTTAGGGATTGTCCCGGGGCTTCGACCTGAGCACCATAAAAACTCGTCTTGTATCAGGTATAATGCGTTTATGAAACTGATGCGTAATGGCTCCACTTTATGGGCTTTAGCCATCTCTGCCATTTCAAGTCTCACGATATTGTATGACGTCAGAATACCCCAGAGCTCTTGATAAATACCTTCCTGTTTCAAGCTCCGTAGCGCTGGCTTATTAGATAATTGATATTGCTTGAGCTCACCATATCCTCGCTCTATTTCCCATCGTTGCCAATAAACATCGAGTAGCGCTTTCAGCGGGTACTTTTCTGGACAGGCGCATGAGGTGATGAACCCTTTTATTTCACCTTTAGGTGTCGGAATTTGAATAAGCCTTGCTTGCCATGTATCACCTAGGTAAGGGGCTGATTTTTTAGCTTGTGGCGAAATAGGCATTGTTATTAAGTGGTCGTAATCGCTAAATGATTCCGTTATTTCATAGCGCATTTTACTTTTGATGGGCGTAAGCCAATGATGATTTTCGCTAACACCTTGCCAGCTCGTGAATAGTTCAGCCGAAAAGAAACCTTTATCAAATAGAGTTAGTGAATGTTCAGGTGCTGAGCCAACAAGCTGTTGAGCATAATGAATTTCACTTTGAGTAATGGGGCCAAACGCTGCATCGGATATTAAATGCGTTCTTGTCGACATCAAGGTTACAGCAAGTACTGAGGGGAAGTTCGTTGTCGATTGAGCATAGCCAAAATGACGGTTACTCGGCGTATCTTGGGTTTTAAATTGTGTACCGTCAACGCTTAGCAGCTTTAAACCACACACGTCATCAAAAGTTTGCGACTGCTCCCACTGCGTTGCTGTATGTTTAAAAAGGTGTTTCATAGGCGCTGCGCCTAGCTTTTCTTTCCCTTTTATAAT
>NZ_AUTL01000284.1:0-6080 GCF_000498015.1 Pseudoalteromonas sp. TAE79 | reverse complement strand
CCAGCCGATGGCTATCAGTATTATTTTAGCGGTTATTTCGGCTATTTTTGTGGCACTGTTTGTGGTTCCAGCCTTAGCAACCTTTATGTTTAATAAAGGCGTTAAAGAAAGAGAAAGTTTTGTCTTAAAACCATTAGATAAGCTTTATCGAAAAGGCCTCAAAGCCGCGATGAAACACACGAAAGTAGTTATTATTGCTTCATTATTGTTACTTGTGGGTGCAGCATCTTTAATACCTCAAATAGGGACTGAATTTGTACCAGAATTAGAAGAGGGTACCATTAACCTAAGAGCAACATTAGCGCCATCAGCAAGTTTAGAAACAGCCTTGTCGGTTGCTCCAATTCTTGAAGAAAAGTTAATGGAGTTCCCCGAAGTTGAATATACCCTAAGTCGAATTGGACGTGCTGAAATCGGCGGTGATCCTGAACCAGTTAATAACATCGAAATTTACATTGGCTTAAAACCTGTTTCAGAATGGACAAGTGCCAAAAATCGCGTTGAATTACAAGGTTTAATGGAAGAGAAACTTGAGCAATTCCCAGGGTTATTACTTAACTTTTCACAGCCCATAGCGACTCGTGTAGATGAATTACTGTCAGGAGTTAAAGCGCAACTTGCCATTAAATTGTTTGGACCAGAATTAGATATGTTGGCGAGCAAAGGTCAAGAAATTGAAGCGGCAATCAAACAAATTGATGGCGCAAGAGATGTAGCCTTAGAGCAAATCGCTGGTGAAGCACAGTTAGTGATTAAACCGAAAAGACAGCAATTGTCACGTTTTGGTTTTTCAGTTGGCGATGTCATGGAAGTGGTTAAAAACGGTATCGGTGGCGTTAGCGCTGGCCAAATAATCAATGGCAATGAACGTTATGATATTTATGTTCGCATTGAAGAAAAATACCGTGATAACCAAGAAGCTATTGCAGATCTGAGAATACAATCACCTACGGGTGCTTGGGTACGTTTAGGCGATATTGCTACCGTCAGTTTTGAATCTGGCCCACCACAAGTGCGACGTGATGATGTACAGCGACGCGTGGTAATTCAAGCCAATGTTCAAGGTCGAGACATGGGAAGTGTTGTTAGCGACATTCGTGCAGTTATTGATAGCAAAGTAGATTTACCTGCAGGTTATTCTGTAGTGATTGGTGGTCAATTTGAAAACCAACAACGTGCGCAGCAGCGACTATCAGTGGTAGTGCCTCTATCATTGGCACTAATTGCCTTGCTACTTTATTTCGCCTTTGGCTCTGTTGGTCAAGCGATGCTTATTTTAGTGAATGTACCCTTGGCCGTTATAGGTGGTATTTTCTCACTGTATATTTCAGGTCAATACTTGTCAGTGCCAAGTTCAGTCGGCTTTATCACTTTGTTTGGTGTCGCCGTGCTTAATGGTGTAGTCATGGTAGAAAGCATTAACCAGCTGGTAAAAGATGGTATAGACACCTCAAAAGCTGTTTTTGATGGGGCAGTATCTCGTTTACGTCCAGTATTAATGACCGCCATTACTTCTGCGTTAGGTTTAATTCCAATGCTGATGTCCAATGGAGTTGGCGCTGAAATTCAACGACCACTGGCGAGTGTTATTGTTGGCGGTTTGGTTACTGCAACGTTACTCACCTTGTTTGTGTTACCGGTTTTATATGCTTGGTTCTCAAAAGCCAAAATCAAAGATCTTAGAGACTAACGCGCTAGATAACTTAGTGACTTACTCATTAACTTACAAATTAATAAAGTAAGTAACTAATTTGATAGCACTATAAATCGCTACTAGCTAAGCTCTTGTCAAAAGCAGGGCTTAGCCAGTCATTTTCACTCGATGCAGAGATTCAATAGTAGGCTTTTATTAGCTTCGAATTTTTGCATCCTAAATTTAGGGAATAATGATGAAAAAGCTGTCGTTTTTCAATTATTCGCCAAACCTCCTTATTATCGCCACCGTGCTATTTATTATAGTGACGGGCAATTCTACATTTTTTGAACAAGTTAATTCGGTATACCCGTGGCAAGATAATCAAGGTTTTATTATCGCGCTGACTCTTGTGGTAATGAGTGTATTAACCATTATTGTGTCATTTTTCAGTATTATCATTCCCGTTCGAATAGTACTGAGCAGTCTTTTACTCTTATCTGCCATGGCTGGTTATTATACCGATAGCTTTGGCACCATCATTGATAATGTAATGATTCAAAACATTGCTGAAACGAATATCGATGAAGCAACTGACTTACTGTCATTTGAGTATTTTTTAACTGTTTTGTTGTTAGCCATAGTACCTATAGCTTGCCTTTTTATGGTCAAAATAGATAAATCGTCATGGACAAAAAACTGTTGGCTACAAATAAGTAATACCATCATGGCACTTGGTGTAATTACTGTTTCACTTTATATTTTTAGTGCTCAATTCACTAATTTCTTTAGAGAACACAAGCCATTAAGATTTTACTTAAATCCTATCTATCCCATTTACTCTACGGGATTTTTCCTCAAGGACGTGCTTGAACAGCAAGAAAATAACGAATTTTTAATGGTAGTAAACTCTGCCAATGATATTGATAAAGAGTCGCATAAAAAACTCTACATTGTCATTGTCGGTGAAACTGTCCATGCGGGTAATCTTTCTATAAATGGCTATAAACGAGAAACTACACCATTATTAGCTCAAAGAGATGATTTAATTAGTTTTGATAAATTCTATGCTTGTGGCACATCAACCGCGATTTCGGTCCCTTGTATGTTTTCATTCGATAACCGAGAGTCATTTGATAATAAAAAAGCACGGCGAACACAAAACGTATTAGATGTTATTTCCAAAGCCGGGGTAAGTGTCCTTTGGCGAGACAATAACTCTAGTTCAAAAGGCGTCGCAGATCGTGTCGAATACCAAAATTTCAAATCACCTGAGCTAAATTCAGTGTGCGATATAGAGTGTCGTGACATTGGTATGTTAGACGGTTTACAGGGGTATATTGATGATCAAGAAGGTAGTGTACTCATAGTGCTTCATCAAATGGGCAACCACGGCCCGGCATATTACAAACGATACCCCAAAGACTTTGAGAAGTTCACTCCTGCCTGTCAAACAAGCGAACTCTCCGCCTGTGAAACTAGCGAAATTGTTAATGCGTATGATAATGCCATTCTCTATACCGATTACTTTATCAATGAAACCATTAATTTATTAGAAGAGAACAATACCAACTTTGAAACTGCCATGTTTTATATTGGCGATCATGGTGAATCGTTAGGTAAGAACGGACTCTACTTACATGGTATGCCTTACATGCTGGCGCCTGAAGAACAGACTCATGTACCTTTAATTGCTTGGTTCGGCTCTTCATCACACGTTGATATGGAAAGTACGGTCAAACAAAGTAAAAAAGAAAGTTCTCACGATGCTTTTTCTTTTTCTTTACTACATGCGTTAAATATCAGCACAGATATGTCATTGCCTGAAAAAGCGCCATCACCACTATTTGTTATGCAAGAGGAAGAGTAAATGTCAAATAATAACCATACGCACAGCCATGCACATAACCATGACGGAAAATTAAGCATGGCAGTATTTATCAATATTTTACTTACTGTGGCCCAAGTTATCGGCGGGGTTTTATCAGGTAGTTTATCCTTGATTGCTGATGCGCTTCATAACCTCAGTGATGCAGGCGCTATCGTTATTGCGATTGTTGCGAGAAAAATTGCAAGAAAACCCGCTAATAGCCAAATGACTTTTGGTTTTAAACGGGCTGAAATTATCGGGGCATTAATCAACACTACTACCCTTATTATTCTTGGTATATATCTCATTTATGCCGCAGTTGAGAAGTACTTTAACCCTCAACCTATTGATGGTTGGATTGTTGTTTGGATTGCGACAATAGCCTTAGCGATTGATTCCATAACCGCGTGGTTGACTTATCAAGCAGGCGCGAAGAATAACTTGAATCTCAGAGCGGCATTTATTCATAATTTATCTGATGCCTTTGCTTCTGTCGTTGTCATTGTTGCGGGTAGTTTGATCATTTTATATCAATGGTATGTTGTCGATTTATTGGCAACCATACTTATCTCGGTTTATGTGGTGTACCACGGTATTATTTTAGCTAAGCAAAGTATTCGTATTTTAATGCAAGCGGTCCCCGTTGATATCGATATCGATAAGATTTGTAAGGATATCGAATCAATGGAGAATGTTGAAAAAGTAAGACACATTCATGTGTGGCAATTAGATGATAGCGAAGTGTATTTAGAAACCAGTGTTAACTTAAAAACGATGGAACAATTCCAAGATCTTAAGCCAATTAAAGATTTGCTCGCAGCTCAATACGGTATTCACCACTCGACCATAGAAGTGGTAGTAGGGAACACCTTGCAAATGGAGAATTGTTTTGAACTTGAGTAAACACCTGCTTTATTCAATGTATGCATTAACGCTTATTGCTTTTTTATTTGAAACAACAAATAGCGATATTTGGCTTCAAAATTTGTTATTCAATGCATCCAACCAAACGTGGTTAATTGATAAATATGAAGAGCCTTATCGTTTTATTTTTTACTTGTTGCCTAAATACAGCATTATTTTGTTGGCACTGTCGCTCATTGCTTTTTACGTTATCGCTTGTAGACGCAAGTACTCTAAGCACTTTCAAAAGCGATTATTAGTGGTTATTTTCTCTTTGATGTTAGTGCCGTCAGTCATCGGCGGTTTAAAAGCAACAACCAATGGTGCTTGTCCTGCGCAGCTTGAACTATATGGCGGCGATGTCCCTTATGTTAAGGCGTTTGAATTAATGCCTGAATCGTTTGAGTCAACTAAAAAGTACAAGTGCTTTCCTGCGGGTCATGCCAGCGGTGGTTTTGCCTTAATGTCATTATTCTTTTTGTTTTATCGTCCGAAATACCAATGTATTGCGATAGCGTTTGCTGTTTCTACTGGCTGGATTATGGGGAGTTATAAGATGGCGATAGGTGACCATTTTTTAAGTCACACACTAACAACGATGACGTTGTCATGGTTAATCATTTGTTTGATAGCCGCGGTAGTGTTTCGTACCTTACACTTTCCTAATTCCAAACCTAATGCTAAGAATAGCCAACAGGAGCCAATCAATGGGTACTAAGCAAAAGCCGACGGGAATAAAACGAATATACCTAGCAGCGGGGCATTCACTCAGAGCGTTTAAATGGCTGATAGCAAATGAAGCAGCGTTTAAACAAGAATTCTGGCTGTCAGTTCTTCTCGTTGTGGGCTGTTTATTCTTTCCATTTTCACTTTTTGAGTACGTGTTTCTTTGGTGCGCTTTATTATTCGTATTGTTGGCAGAAATCTTCAATACCGCTATTGAGGCAGTAGTCGATAGAATTGGCGCGGAAATTCATCCGCTGTCAGGTTTAGCGAAAGACTTAGGCTCTTTGGCTGTGATGGTGAGCGTTATCATCGCAACTTTAATATGGGCTGGTGTATTTATTCAGCACTTGAGCTTATGAAGTGTAAATGTTATTAGAATGTATATAGCTATCAAATTCCTTATGAGTTGGATAACAAAAGGCAATATTGAGGAATTTAATGAACGCGATGCTATTACAACTATTAAAAAGCTAGAGCTTAAAAGGCAGCAATTAAAGTCTGAAGGCAATGGTAAAAAATTATCAACTGCAGAACTTAAACTGTTACTTTCTGCATACAATTACACTGGTAATGAGAAGCTATCTAATAAAATAGCTACAACCTTGATTGAAAGGCGTAATAACCGCGCAGAACAAGCATCCAGCAAAGAAGAAATAGATATTGCGAATAAACTGACTATAGATAATTTAGATATTCCATATTAAAAAGCATATTACATATTTTTGGTATGTGCTCTCAATAACACCAAAAATATGTAATGTAGCTCATATAAAATATGCTCACGTAGACCTATTTTTAATAACTTCCCATAAAATACGACGAATATAGCCCTACAAATAAATAAAACACCAAGAATATGTTACGTACATACAAAGGTACAAGCTCTCAACACCAAAAATATGTTGCGTACATGCAAAGATATAACCCCTAACACCAAAAATATGTTGC
>NZ_AUTL01000283.1:0-4725 GCF_000498015.1 Pseudoalteromonas sp. TAE79 | reverse complement strand
AAGTTACCCACAAAAAAGCTTATATTACTGCCTATAGGACTCCTTTCTGTGGGTAAATCTGTGTTTTCAGAAAGTTACCCACGAATAAACACTCGCGCTTTTACGTATAAACACTCGCGCTTTTACGTATAAACACTCGCGCTTTTACGCATAAACACTCGCGCTTTTACGAATAAACACTCGCGCTTGCACGCATAAACACTCGCGCTTGTTGCTCTTTCTCGGTGGCTTTTGAGCAGTGTGGTAAGTCGTTATAATTTGTTTCGCCAAAAATAGCCAGTAACCCCATACCATCGTGACTTCTCGCCGCCCTCGAGGGAGGGTTTACGGCGAAATTGCTAAGTGGACGATGTAGTCTAAACGGGCACTAATATGCCTCAGCAAGTGCAGTCCAAGCAGGACGGTGTAGTCTAAGTGGGCAGATACACACCTCTCGGATGTAGTCTAAACGGGGCTGTTCACTGCATTACTAGCATTTTACCTTAGACATCTTTTGCATGAGAAGCGCCTGAATTTGGCCATTAATTTAAGCCTAACTCATTGGCCTTTTTAAGGTGATTAGTAACAGGTGAAATATTTAAACTTCTGGCAATCTCTCGATGGGATGAGTCAGGCTAGATGCTGTTGATTTATTCAGCCTGAATAACTAGAAATAAAAAACACAAAGAGACTTAAAAACAATAACTTAAAACAAATTTCCCGTTGAGGAATCTAAAAGGTATTCACTCATAAAATAAATTAGCTATGACTGAATACCTTTATTATTAAAGCGAGTCTTGCAACACTTTAGCAATAGCCTGGTCTAAAGTATCTTGTACTTCTTTTGTTAGCTGTGAAAACTCATAAGCGAATTTTCTACCTTTAACGCGCTTACGTGCATAGGTATTCTTTTTGCTAAAATTTGCAAGTGGAGTAACGATAGCCTGCTCGGTTGGCTTAGGTTTGTATGTTTTAATAGCGTCTGTAACTATTTTTAATACAGCTTCTTTATAATCGTCTTGAACTAATTCACTATTGATATTAATTATATTGCTTTCTATATCCTTTATAAATTCATTTACGTTTTCACCTAACGTTTTTTGTACTGTATTTAATACTTTGTAGTCTGAGTGTGACAATAAAGAAATATCCGGAAACAGCTCAATAATAGCACTATCGATAGAGGCAGCAGTTAGCGCCTTACTTACCTTGGCTTGGCTTAAGCCCATTTCTTCAGCTAATTCAGATTGCGTGAGTTTTTTATTATATTTTTTTTCATAAAGCTGACTTTCTAACTGACAACGCATACCTATTTCACGTAAGTTGTGCTCTTTACTAACTTGCAGCTGCTTAGCTAATGCTTTAGCGTCACCAGAGCTAATGTCGTCATCTGTGACTAATATTTTAAATGAGTTAATTTTACCTGCTTCAAGCAAAAACCTAGCTCTACGCCTGGAGCCATCTAGCAGATCAATTACGCCATTAACTCTTCGGCCTATAGCTGGATAATATTGTTGTATGCATAATGAGTCTAGATCTTGAAGGGATTCTTTGGTTAGACCAGATTGATCTCGACCATTCACTTCAAATGTGACCGAAGTAAGCTCTTTAACTTGCTGATAACTTAATGTAATAGGAACAAATTGCGCTATTTTTCCTGATTTTAACTTCCAGGATACACTCTCTCCAACATTACTTATCCCTAGATGGGTTTGTAATACATCCATTAGTGATAATTTAGAACCAGTGATCTCTGCTTTTAATTGCTTTGCTAGCGACTCTATATTACTTTCCTGTCCTGACTCGATTGCATCTTGCGCTCCGACTGCATTGCCAAGTGGTGATCTTATTCCACGTTTTCTAGCCATGATTTTACTCCTGCTCCTGCTCTTGCTTACGCCATACATTCACAATATCGCGCTGTAGTTGACTTGTTACTTCATAAGCATTTTGCTGTGCCACTTGGTATGACATTTTACTTTTTGGGTACTCACTTTTAGACATATCAAACACCGTTGATAATAAAGATGATGCCTGCCTTACAGCTTCACTATTTTTAAATTCTTTAGAGTATAAATAAGGTGAAAAGCTATCATTAAGGCTATTGAGTAACTCCGTTGTTGTTGAACTGTCTTTATGATTTGTAATAAGTATTTTCATGAAGTCATACCCCTGATGCTTAGCATTATTCAATAATCCCCAGACTTGCGGTATATATGAAAAATAAGAACACGTTGCATCTATGTCATTTTCTGTAATTGATAGTGGAAAAAGTACACTGGTTGCGGCGAAGTAAGCGTTATACGTTGCATAGCCTAATGATGGAGGGGTATCTATTATGATAATATCGAATTCATCTTCAACTTCATTTAAAATCTTACTCAAAATAGAGTAGGGCGAACTTAGAGACTTATTAAATACGCCTTCATGAAACCACCCCTCAATACCACGATCTGATTGTGAGGCAGGTAAAATACGGAGGTTTGGAATTGTAGTAGGTAAAAAGGCACTTGAAATAGCTTCTTTTTTAGTTTCATTTTCGTCTAATTCATAGTTTCCCATGATCAGATCGCCTACAGATAAACAACCTTCTTGTGCTGATTCAGGGGCGTAATACATTGATAGTGTAGCTTGTCCATCCATATCAATAAGGCCTACGCGATACTCTTGATGAAACTCAGTAGCTAGTCCTGAACCTATTGTTGCACTTGACACTGTTTTACCAACACCACCTTTTTGATTCTGAATCACTATAATCTGTGCTTTCTGCTTATCACTACGTTTGAACTTAGGTTCTTTACGTAATTCAACAGAGAGCGAATCTCTTACTTTATAAATTTCTTCGATGTCAATTGACCACTGTGCATCTTCGTGTCTACGTGGGTCAATACCCAGTGAAGCGCAATACCTATCTAAAGTTTTTACATCAATATCTAAATATATAGATGCTTCAGCTCGCGTAAAACTTCTAAGCTCCTTACGATGATTTACTAAAAGCCTCTGATTGCGTCTTTTTATATAGCGGTCAGCGCCTTCCTTTAAATCTTGAAAAATGTGAGTAGTCTTTTCAATGGTCATAGATGAATCCCTTTTTATTTAAAACAAGTGTATCCCTTGTTTTTTGAGTTGTCCATGTATTTTAGAGGTATTTGATTTTTGTTTTAGTTTTATAATTTGAGTTATTCATATTGAATAATTACCAAAAAAGAAGCCGTAGGTGTTGGCAAATGTGGCTTGTAGGTAAAATACAACTTGAGGAATATTTTTATCGTTATTTTAAAAAATGACTATTGAAATACAAGCTCCCCTCATCATCGAAATATAAGCTAATTAGAGAGTATATTTTAATGTCTAATATGTGTAATCTAGTAAAAACACCAAGAATATGTCATCAACTAGCAAATACAGTCTCGACATTGGAAGAAGAAATGAGTATCGATGAGAAAAAGAAAGTAGTTTCAAGGGATTCTCTTCCTAAACACATAAAAAAGAGCCATCAGATAGTATTTAGTCGCCAAGATTTATCTGCCCGTGAAGCAGATATATTTGCACTCATGATTGCAACTATGAAAGAAAGTGATTGGGTTGGAACAACCCCTAAATACGAGTTTTCAGCATCTCAGCTCTCCAATTGGCTCAATATAGCGCCAAAACATATAGCGACATACCTTAACCCTGTAGCTATGCGGCTATCACGATATAGCGTTGGTATAAAAACTGAAGATGGTAATGGTGAAATTGAATTTGACTATAAACCAATATTTAAAAATATAAGCTATAAAAACCGCACATTTACAATGATACCTAATGATCTTCTGAAGTCTGAGTTTATAGAGTATAAGCAAGGATTTGCGCTGATCAATACCACAAGCTTTTTATGCATAAAACAGGAATACGCAAAGCGACTCTATGAAATACTTAGTAGGTTTAAAGAGCCCGGCTACGAAATGCACTTGATTAAGCTTGATGAACTAAAAGGTTTATTTGGTCTATATGATGAAAAAGGTAATTTAAAATCAGATAAATTATCTTTTAAAAATAATGGGGTTTTTATGCAGAGATGCATTAGAAGCAGCATTGATATTCTCAAGGCCAATCCTACAACAAATAAAGAGCTATTATTTTATGAAAGTGCTAATGGTGAAGTTGGCTACGAATTAAAAAAACAAGGCAACAAAATCATAGCTATCAAATTCCTTATGAGTTGGATAACAAAAGGCAATATTGAGGAATTTAATGAACGCGATGCTATTACAACTATTAAAAAGCTAGAGCTTAAAAGGCAGCAATTAAAGTCTGAAGGCAATGGTAAAAAATTATCAACTGCAGAACTTAAACTGTTACTTTCTGCATACAATTACACTGGTAATGAGAAGCTATCTAATAAAATAGCTACAACCTTGATTGAAAGGCGTAATAACCGCGCAGAACAAGCATCCAGCAAAGAAGAAATAGATATTGCGAATAAACTGACTATAGATAATTTAGATATTCCATATTAAAAAGCATATTACATATTTTTGGTATGTGCTCTCAATAACACCAAAAATATGTAATGTAGCTCATATAAAATATGCTCACGTAGACCTATTTTTAATAACTTCCCATAAAATACGACGAATATAGCCCTACAAATAAATAAAACACCAAGAATATGTTACGTACATACAAAGGTACAAGCTCTCAACACCAAAAATATGTTGCGTACATGCAAAGATATAACCCCTAACACCAAAAATATGTTGC